>CAMYQS010000007.1 GCA_947296835.1 uncultured Atopostipes sp. | reverse complement strand
GAAGCAAATAAGACACTTGCCATGCATATTGAAACGAAAGAATAAGTCGTCTAAAGCCTATTCTAACGCCATTTAATCAGAAACAGTTTATTGCAAACGGTTTTGTCATGTGGTATAATTCGAAGATGAATAAAGGAAATTCTCGAATTTAAATAGCGAACAAAAAACAGTTTTTTAAAATTGAGGAGACACGAAATGAAGAAAATATTAGTAGTAGATGATGAAAAACCTATTTCGGATATTATCAAGTTTAATCTGGAAAAAGAAGGCTACGATATAGTAACTGCTTTTGATGGGGAAGAAGCCTTAGAAAAAGTAGAAGAAGAGAATCCTGATTTAATCGTTTTAGACGTTATGTTACCTAAAATTGATGGATTAGAAGTTGTTAGAGAGGTTCGTAAAACACATAGTATGCCCATTATTATGGTTACCGCTAAAGAAACCGAAATAGATAAAGTATTAGGTTTAGAACTAGGGGCAGACGACTATGTCACAAAACCATTCTCTAACCGCGAGTTAGTTGCACGTGTTAAAGCGAATTTACGTCGTCAATCATCAACGCAAGCACCAGAACAAGCAGAAGTTGAAACAAACGATGTTCAGATTGGTGACTTAGTTATCCATCCAGACGCTTACTATGTAACAAAGAAAGAAGAAACAATCGAGTTAACACATCGAGAATTTGAACTGTTATACTACCTAGCTCGACATGTCGGTCAAGTAATGACAAGAGAACATTTACTTGAAGAAGTTTGGGATTTTGATTATTTAGGGGACGTTCGTACAGTAGATGTTACGATTCGTCGTCTTCGCGAGAAAGTAGAAGATAATCCAAGTCACCCGAACTATATTATTACACGTCGTGGCGTTGGTTATTACTTAAGGAATCCAGATAAAATGGAGCACTAAAACAATATGAAAAAAAGACGTTATTACGGCACAATTAATGCCAAAATTGTATTTATTATCGTTATGGTTATTATATTCGCCCTGCAGTTAATCGGGGCGAATTTTATTACTCAGACTGAAAGACAACTTGTAGCGAGCTTTCAGGAAAATCAACAGCTACAAGCGAATTTTTTAGAGAATTCAATATTTCCTTATTTAGAAATGCATGAACATTCAGAAATGACTCCAGATGACGTAGACCCCAAGCAAGAAATTGATACATTGATTTCAGATTTTTCGGGAACGGCCATTACAGGGATTTCTGTTGTCGATGCAGAATTTGTCGTCCTTGGAAATAGTGACGATACACAACAAATTATGGTTGGACAACTTCTCAATGATGAAGATGTTCGAACAGCTATCTTACAAGGAACCTCAATCTCTCGTCAAACTTACAACCCCACAGTTAATGCTCGTAGATGGCGCACCGTTGAACCCGTTTATGATTCTGATGAATCACAAGCTGTTATTGGTGCCATTGTTATCGAAAGTAATATTGAAACAATCTATGACCAAATTACAGACATTACCTTAATATTCTTACGCGCCTCTCTTTTAGCGATTGTTTTATCCTCACTTTTAGCACATATGGTTTCTAAAGCTCTGACAGAACCTATTCATGAAATGCAAACCAAGGCAAAAGCCATTGCTGAAGGCGATTATTCGGGTGAAGTAAAAGTTTATGGTGATGATGAGTTAGGTTTATTAGCGCAAAATATTAACCGTCTGTCACAGGAAGTTGAAAGTGGACAACAACGTATTGAAGCCGAACGCCGACGCTTAGACAGTGTTTTAAGTAACATGTCTGAGGGTGTTATCGCGACGAACCGTCGTGGAGAAATTGATATTGTAAATAATATGGCGGCTCGCATGCTAGGGTCATCGAGTGATTTAATTATTGGAGAAAATGTTTTAAGTTTATTGAATATTGATGAGGAATACAATTTAAGAGGACTAATTGATCGGAACGAAGATATTACGATTGATTTCAGTACGGAAGAATCACCTTCTATTTTACGAGTTTCTTTTTCAATTATTCAATCCGGTGCAGGCTTCATTAGTGGAGTCGTTTGTGTGTTAAGGGATGTTACGGAAGAAGAGCGTATTGAAGAAGAGCGTAAGCAATTCGTTTCAAACGTTTCGCATGAATTACGTACACCGTTAACCAGTATGCGTAGTTACATCGAAGCATTAATCGATGGCGCATGGAAAGATGAAGAATTGGCGCCACGCTTCTTAGATGTTGCGCAATCGGAAACGGATCGCATGATTCGAATGATTCAAGACTTACTACACTTATCGCGTATTGATTCGGGTAGAAGTGAGTTAAACAAAGAATTAATTGATATTACAGCACTCTTTACTCAAGTCTTAAACCGCTTTGATATGTTATTGGATTCAGAAGATTACCGAAACAATAACTATTCGATTGAACGTGCTTTAATTGATGAAGCAATTTTTGTGGATATTGATCCCGATCGTATGGTTCAAGTATTAGATAACGTAATGAATAATGCGATTAAATATTCACCAGATGGCGGAACGATTTCAGCAAGAATGATTGTAACGGCAGATGAAGTTAAAATCATGATTAAAGACGAAGGTATTGGAATCCCTGAAGAAGACTTAGGGGACATCTTCAAGCGCTTCTATCGTGTTGACCGCGCACGATCAAGAGCAATGGGCGGTTCAGGTTTAGGATTAGCTATTAGTCGTGAAGTTGTTGAACAACACGGTGGTAAAATTTGGGCAGAAAGTGTTGAAAGACAAGGGACAACATTTAACATTACACTTCCTTATATTCCGTTTGAAGAGGAGGAATGGGGATGGGAATAACACAAGCAAGATTACGTAATGGGCTGCTAACTTGTCTCGTTTTCTTAAGTTTTTTCTTATCTTATAAACTTTGGACAGCGGGCCGAAATATCGGTGAGGAAAGTGCAAGTGGACAAATCACGCGTACGACAGCATCTTCGGTTAATCACTATCGTAGTGATGTTTTTCGACCAGTTGAAGTCGTTATTCACGATCAAAGTCTTACTGATACGGTGCTCACAAGCCATACGTATCCTTTGAGAAATTTATGGAGACAAACATTTGATGACATCATGTTTGATCAACTCATTCGTTCTGAAATGAGAGGGATTAATCAATACATCGATGAACTTGAAAATGGCGATTGGCTAGAATTTATTTATTTAGAAGAAATGCCGCTTGGTATTATTGAACAACACTTCGAGGAAATGACCCGAGAAGCAGCAAATACATTTTACAATCGTATGCTGATTAACCGAGATGATCCGGACCATGTTTATTTCTATAATACAAAAACAGAAATCTATCATGTAGCTTCTGTAATGGAAGACCAAGCTTTGACGATTGATGCCTTTTTAAACCAAGAAAATCTACCATATGTTGAGGCGAAGCCTTATATTGTAGAAGATAATATAATTTATATCACCACGAATCCAGTATCAATCCCGTATAAGAGTTATGTTATCGATCAATTGTCGAATACGGTATACATTAATAGTTTTTTCCCAGACACATCTTTAGTAGATGTTCGTTCAAATGGGAATTTGACGCGTTATATCGATTTAACAAAAGAAGTTAGCATAAATGAAAATACTGAGACGTTAAACTATTTACGTCAGATATCCGATTCAGGAACAGTAGATCCAACAACTCGCTATATCCGTAGTTTTGACCAAGTGAATCGTTTTGAAAACTGGGCAGATACTTTTGTTCTATCGAAGTATAACCGCGCAGACCAAACGATTTCATTCAGACGTGAAATGGACGGGATTCAAGTTTTTAGTACGTTTGACTTTGAAAGTGTGACAGAAATAGCGATTGTAGAAAGTGGCGTAACGCGTTTGAAATTACCGATTCGCTTTATCCGTACACCAATCGCAATTCCTGAAACAGATGAAGAGGGCGAGTATCGAAACTTAATCGCAGGTACAGAATTAATGGAAGACATTCAAAGTAAAGTACCTACTGAAACGTATAATCAGATTGAAGACGTAACGCTTGGCTATACTTGGATGGAAAGTGAAGAGAACAGTCAGGTCGTTAATTTCACACCGGAATGGTACATTTTAGTCAATGGGACATGGATGACATACAACAATCTGTTGAAATTACAGGAGGATGAAGTGTATGGACTTTAAACGAATAGCACGAATATTCATCCTTGCTTTTGGATTATTAAATATTTATTTATTTTTCGGGGTTATCGAACGTCAAGATACTCAAAATATTAGTTCGCAACCAACAAGTGATATTCTTGAAAATATCAAGGAATCGAATATTGAACTGCCTGGAAATTTAGCAACAACTGATGCGGATAATTTAGAAGTGTACTCTCTACAAATTAATGAGAATACCTTATTAGCTGATAAGCTAGAGGAATCAGCTGTGCCTACTGGTTCAATTAATAATGATGGTGCATACTACCGGAGTTTTCCTTCAAATCCACTTGTTTTAGAAGGGGATTCGGAATCTGGTTTTACGGAATCAGATATTAAGAGTTTAGAAGAGATCATACAATCTGAATTAGTGATGTTTGGAGAAGAGTATGTCTTTCACAATTTTGAAGAAGACGGGAATCGTTTTGTTTTCTATCAAGAATCAGAAGGTATACCCATTGTTGATGGCTCTTCTGAAATATCATTCTTTATTAATGACCAAGGGAATATCATTTCATACGAACAAACATATGCTGGACCAGGTACTGTACAAGGAAATGAACTCCAATTAATCAGTGGTCAACGAGCGATTGAAATCTTATTTTTAAATAACGAGATTCGTCAAGGCTCGTCAGTAGAGTTACCGGTATTAACTTATCGTCGAGCGTTACACTTAGAAGATTTAAGTATGTACAGTCCGGCATGGCTCATTACGGTGAACCATTCAACTGAAAGAAATACCTTTCGAGTTGATGCTGTAAATGGTACAATAATCAGGCAGTCAATTCCGACCCCAACTGACAATAACGGAAACGGGAACGAAAGTGGGACAGATGAAACATCACATGATGGTGAAGACGAGAATGTATAATTAATCTTCATGAATAATAGGCTGTGGAAGGATTTTTTAATTGAATTTACTTGAACAATCAAATCAAAATAATACAACAGATTTACAAATCAGTATTTTAGCAAGTGGTAGCTCAGGAAATGCGATTTATATCGAATCTGACACAACTAAATTACTTGTAGATTGTGGTTTGACTGGTAAGAAAACTGAAGGATTACTAAAACAAATTAACCGTAAACCAGAAGATTTAGATGCGATCCTAGTTAGCCATGAGCACTCGGATCATATTAAAGGCGTTGGAATAATGGCCCGTAAATATGATTTGGATATTTATGCGAATGAGAAAACATGGGAAGCTATGACTCCAAAATTAGGGAAACTTAAAACAGAGCAAAAATATCTTTTTGATACAGAAGACACAAAGACGATTGGAAATATTGATATTTTCAGTTTTGGCGTTTCACATGATGCAATCGCCCCTCAATTTTACTCATTTCAAAAAAACAACAAACAATTTGTTGTTTTAACGGATACTGGTTACGTTAATGACCGCATGCGTGACATGTTGCGAAATGCAGATGCTTACTTGATGGAGAGTAACCATGACATCTCAATGCTGCGTATGGGTAAGTACCCTTGGTCGTTGAAACAGCGTATTCTGAGCGATAAAGGGCATCTATCTAATGAGGATGGGGCACTTGCTCTAACGGATATGATTGGGGACAACACAAAACGTGTTTACCTAGGGCATCTAAGTAAAGAGAATAACATGAAAGTTATTGCCCACGATACGGTCAAAGAAATCTTATCCCGTAAAGATATGGGAGTAGACGAACAATTTTACTTATTTAATACAGATCCTGATGAAGCGCAGGAAATTTTCCGACTATAAATTAAATAAATAGAATATTCAGACGACCAACTTTCGAAAACGAGTTGGTCGTTTCTGTTTTTTTGTGCATTCCGTGGTAAAATAACAATAAAGTTACTATTTTTGTTCAAATTTTATTCATATTCATATGTGAGAATACAACCATCATGGATGAAATGAGTAGATTTTTAATTAATCATATAAGAACATGAAAGAGTTTAAATAGGAGTGAATAGCATGAAATGGAAACAAATGAAGAAATTTTTAGCGGTATCTATGACGTCCCTAGTATTAGTGGGATGTGGTATGCAGACAGAACAACCCACTGATGAAACAGAACCGGAAGAAACTGAATCCGTAGAAGTATCCAATGTAACGGTGAACGTAACAAGTGGGATTACAGAAGCAGTTGAAAAAGTGAATGATGGTGTTGTTTCAATTATCAACTTAAGAAGAAACGATTACCAATCATGGGCAAGTTTTTACGGAGCACAACAAGATGAAGACGAGTACCTACAAGCAGGTACGGGTAGTGGAGCGGTTTATAAGATAGAAGGCGACCGTGCTTATGTTTTCACAAATAATCACGTTGTTGAAGGTTCAGATGCAGTAGACGTTTTACTACAAGATGGCACGCGTGTACCCGCAGAAGTTGAAGGTGCGGATCTTTGGACGGACTTAGCCGTATTATCTATCGATGCGCAATACGCAGACACAGTGCTAGAATTTGGCGATTCAGACAACCTTAAAGTAGGAGAGCCCGCCATTGCGATTGGTTCACCTCTAGGAACTGAATTTGCATCATCTGTAACGTCAGGAATCATCTCAGGACTAGGTCGTACAGTTCCAGTTGATACGAATACAGATGGTCAACCTGACTGGGAAATGACGGCTATTCAAACAGATGCAGCGATTAACCCAGGTAACTCTGGTGGTCCATTAGTAAACATCGCTGGTCAAGTAGTTGGAATCAACTCAATGAAGATTTCATCAGCGACAATCGAAGGAATGGGCTTTGCGATTCCAAGTAATGACGCAGTGAATATTATTAATCAGCTTGAACAAAATGGTGAAGTGATTCGTCCTTATTTAGGCATTACAATGATTGACTTGTCACTGATTTCAAGAGCACAACGCACAAATGACTTAAACTTACCAGAAGATGTGAAAACGGGAATTTTAGTTTCACGAGTTGAAAATGACAGCCCAGCTGCAGAAGCAGGCATTGAACCGGGCGACGTTATTGTAAGTTTTGACGGCGAGTCAGTAGACAACACCGTTCAATTACGTCAAGTGCTGTACACATCGGAAGTAGAAACGACTATAAGTGTTGATTTATACCGTAACGGTGAACCACGCGTTATTAGCTTATCACTAGAAGCAGCACAGTAATTAAATAATATTTAAAGATACAGGCAGAGATTTCTAATAGGAGATTCTGCCTGTTTTTTATTTTAAAAAAAGAAAAATATTCCTTAACAGAACTTTTAATGAAATAAAAACCCTTTAAGAATCACGGTTATGAAACATCTAATAATATGATTATGTTTGTTATAAAGATAGTTTGATAGGATGGCTATGACTATGAGTGTAAACCCTTACATGGTTAGAATAGTAATGTTTCGATGGTAAATAATCAACTAGGAGGTGTCATTTTCTGAATTTCATGCAAACAAATATATACTAGGGGGAACAAGAAAGGTATGTTGTTTTTAAAGAAACTCACCAATTTGTTTTTGTCGGTATTATTGGTTTTTCAGTCATTTGCACCAGCACTAACGGTGATGGCTGAAGGGGAAGATATGATTACAATAGATAGTGATTGGAAAGGTACAGTTTTTGGAGACGTTGGAGGAAATGATAAAATTACAGCCGAAAACTTTGGTATAACTGAAGTGAGTGATGACCATGTAAACATGTATGTTCGGAATAACCGCGGGAAACTCTCTGGCTCAACTGATGGAATTAGTTATTATTATACAAATATTCCAACAGATGCGGATTTCGAATTTTCAGTAACGGCAGACGTCGTTCATTTTGAACCTAACAATCAAGTTGGATTCGGAATCATGCTACGTGATGTTGTCTATGATAACGTCAATGGTAATGAATATGCATCAGACGATAATATTGCGGTTGGTGGATTTAGACAATCCATGAGAGCATTTACTCGTTTGGATACAGAGCAAAATTATGACTATCCTCTAATAGATGGCAATGTTGATCCAACAGCAGGGCAATCTTATGAGATTAGTGTTCAAAAAATCGGGAATAATATTGTTGCACATGTTGGAGACGACGAACAAGTTTTTACAAATGTAGACCGAGATTTCCAATATATTGGTTTATTCGTTTCAAGAAATGCAGAAATTAACTATCGCAATAAAAATTTAACGGTCCATGATGTAGATGACTCGTTGACCGGTATTTCAGTTGATGCAAGGGCAATGAAAACAAACTATTTAGTGAACGAACCACTTGATTTGGATGAGGTTCAAGTAATAGCTCATTATGCGGATGAAACGGAAAAAGTACTCGAAGCCAATGAATACCTTGTTACTGGTTTTGACAGTAGTGAAGTGGGCACAAACACAGTGACTTTCACATATGGTAATCAGACAGCGACTCTTGATTTAGAGATTATTTCACTAGAAGTTGTTGATTTAAACCTAACTTATTTACCTGCTCGCTTATCTTATTTTATGGGCGATTTATTTGAGAGCGACGGCATGGTCGTGGAAGCAACGTACAATAACGGTGAAACAACCCGTTTGAGTGCAGATGCTTATGAGATTGACGCACCAGAAACCTTTGAAAAGGCTGGAGCGCAAACCATTACGATTCGATCTTTAGAAACACCAACACAAGTTGCTTCATTTGATGTAGAAGTAAGTGAAGCTGAGATTGAAACTCTTCGTATCTCACAACAACCTCAAAAAAGGCAATATTTTTTAAATGAAGAAAGAGACCTTACTGGTTTAGTTGTTTACGCAGAATACGCGGACGGTTCAAGAGTTCGTTTATTAGCTAATGACTATAATGTTTCAGAATTGGATACAACAACAGCAGGCACGAAAGAATTGGTACTTTCATATAAGGGTGTTGAAGAAATAATTAAAGTAAATGTGAAAGAGCGAGAAGTGACTGGTTTAGTGATTACAAGCTATCCTAAGACGACTTATACAGTTGGTGAACCATTCTCAGCAGCTGGATTTGAAATCGCAAAAGAGTTTGACAATGGTGACTTAGAAATTGTGCCAGAATCAGACTACACAATTGATGTACCAGTGTTGGACACAGTCGGCGCTGAAACAGTCACTGTTTCAGTAAACGATGATTCGCTAGATGCAATTGCTTTTGCTATTTCAGTGGTTGAGGCAGAAGAACTGACATGGGAATCGATTGTTTTTGGTCAATCCATTTCATCCGAAAAGAACTTTGTTGAAGTAAACGAAGATGGATCTGTAAAATTAACTGCCCTAGATGGCGGTGGAAAAGTTACAGGAGATCACGATGGAATCAGCTTCTACTATACTGAATTAGATGCGCTTGAAGATAACTTTGAACTTCGCGCAACAATTGAAGTCGAAGAATATGCGAAGTCGCCTGATCATGATGGGCAAGAATCATTTGGTATGATGGCTCGTGATGATATAAACACTCACTTGAACTCAAGTGTATTTGCTTCAAATATCGCTGCAATCGGTGGCTACAGTGGTGGTACACGTAATCCTAATGGTATTCAACTATTTGCACGTACTGGGATTTTGGCTCCTGATGGTGAAGGTAGTGAAGGTATTACAAACCTGATGTTAAAACAAGAAGACAGACCACTTGGCACGTATGAATTAGTATTGAAGAAAACAAATAGTGGTTTTGTTGGAAGTGTTGATGATGGTGAAGAGGCAACAATCTTTGAACCTGAAATCTTAAGCTCAATGACTGACAAAATGTATGTAGGATTCTATGTTGCTCGTTTAGCAACGATTAATGTAGTTGATTTCGATATGACAATAACAAAAGCTGAAACAGATGCACCAAGAGTGTACCCAGATCCAGAGCCTATTGCACCTGCCTTTGATGTGACCTCATTAAATCGTACAGCACTGGATACCTACACATTACGTGTTCAGCCAACAGTAAATGGAACGGTAACCGTTCGTCAAGGGACAGAATATATTGCGATAGATCACCCTGTTACAGCTGGCGAGGATCAATTATTTGAAACGACACTAACAAGTGCTCAAACAGCATTTAGTATTACCTTCTATCCTGACGACACACAATATTTAACATCATACGACCCAATTGTACAAAACTTCTCGGTTGAAAAACGTACGTATGCTGGTGATATTATTGTTAGTCCAGAAGGGCGTAAAGATGGCGAAGGAACACTAGAAAGCCCATTAGATATTGATACAGCAATTGACTTTGTTCAAGCTGGTCAAAACATTATTTTACAAGATGGGATTTATAACAGAACTTCACCACTAGAAATTAAAAAGCATAACAATGGTGAAGAAGGTAAAATGAAAACCTTAATTGCTGCTGAAGATGCGAGTCCGGTTATTGACTTTGGGCTCGTTTCAGAAGGTGGAATCTTAAGTGGAGACTACTGGCACGTTAAGGGTATCGACTTTAGACGTAGTGCAGGAAATACAAAAGGATTTACCATCGGTGGAAACCATAATATTATCGAGTTAGCACAATTCTATGAAAATGGAGACACTGGATTACAAATTAGTCGAACAGATGGCTCGCCAAATTTTGAAGATTGGCCATCATATAACTTAATTCTAAACGTTACATCTTTTGATAACCGTGACCCCTCAAATAACAACGCAGATGGATTTGGTGCAAAACTAACATCAGGAGTCGGTAACATTTTTAGAGGCGCAATTGCATATAATAATATCGATGATGGATGGGATTTATATACAAAATCAGGAAGCGGCAAGATTGGTGCTGTTCTAATCGAAGATAGTATTGCTTACAATAATGGATTTATATCGGATGGTAGCGACCATCGAGGTGATGGCAACGGCTTTAAACTAGGTGGAGAAGGGATCCATGTAGCACATGAGATTCGTAACAGTTTAACATTTGGTAACTTAACGTATGGATTAACGAGTAACAGTAACCCTGGTTTAATTGCTGGAAACGTGGTGGGTGTAAATAATGATTCAGGTAACTTTAGTTTTACAACCTATAATCATATTCCAACAGACTTCAAAGTTGATGGTATTGCTTCTTACCACACAGAAGCAGATTCTGAAAAAGAATTACCGAAAGATGCTTACCCAACTAGCAATGAATCAAAAAGAAACTTCTTTTTTGATGGTACAGTTGCTAAAAATAGTGACGGTATTACATTAACAGAAGAAAACTTTGAATCGCTTGATTTTGCTTCATTTGAAGGCTTCGAACGTGATGAAGATGGTAATATTATTTGGGATGCATTCTTGAACTTTATTTCACCAGTGGAAGAAGGACCAGGTGAAGATGAAGAAGAGGAAGTAGATGTCAATGGGCAAGACGAAGATGAATCTGAGATAGATGATGAAGAAGACGAAGTAGCTTTAACGACATTAACAATTGAACCTCTACGTGCAGGAGATACAATTATCCGTGGTGATGGACCAGCAGGAGCTAGAGTCTTTGCAGAAGCAGGTGAAATATTACTTGGATTCACAACAATCAACAGTCCTTTTGAAATTCAATTAACTGAAGCGTTAGTAGAAGGAACTGAATTGGAGATTTACGCTGTGGATAATGCCGGAAATCGATTAGATACGGTTCGATTAGTAGTAACAGCGGCTGACATTGAGAATGTTGAAGACGAAACTGATGATGTAGCGGATGAAGAATCTGAAACTCAAGAAGAAATGTCAGAAACAAACCTACCGGCAACTGGAACAACTGCAGGTGTACTAACAGTGTTAGGTATTGTCTCGTTATTATTCGGTTTCTTGCTAAAACCATTTGGTAAAAAAGAGTAAAAAGAATAGATTTTAAATAATTTACCTCAGGAATTAGTGTAAAACTAGTTTCTGGGGTATTTTAATTGTCCACAGCTATGAAAAGAGAGAAAAATCCTATAAAATGGAAATAACGTATTATTCACATGTTAATGGAGCAAAAATGTGGTTAACTTATTGTATGGTGTGTATAACTCTGGGGAAAGTGTATAACTATAGGCTTTACTATTAAATGTTATCCACAATCTCTAGAAATATTTGTGGGTAACTGGCTAATATGAATTTAATTCATCTGACGAACACTGCAATGGCAACGTCTACAGCTATGAACAACTCCACAGAACCCTGTGGACAACTTGGGGATAAGATTCTCCGAACAAGCGTTTCACTTCTGTGAAACACTTGATTTTATGTAGTGGAACATAAACCAGTCATAATTTATCTGTGGATTTGTGGATAACTTTGTGGACAACTTAGGAGGAACTATGAATATTACAATTATTGGGGTTGGAAAACTCAAAGAGAAATATTTAAAAGATGGTATAGCAGAATATGCTAAAAGAATGAAAAGTTATGCACCTGTGGAAATCGTAGAAGTACCGGATGAACCAGCTGCTAATGAATTGAGTGATGCTGAAGTATTACAAGTAAAGGAAAAAGAAGGCGATCGTATTTTAGAAAAAATACCAGATCGTGCTCACGTGATTGCTTTAGATTTAAAAGGAAAGCAATTAACTTCCGAACAATTTTCAAAACACATTCAAGAAGAAATGATATACGGTAGCAGTCATTTTATTTTTATTATTGGTGGTTCACATGGATTGAGCCAAAAAGTATTACAGCGAGTTGATACAAAAGTTTGTTTTGGAAAAATGACTTACCCCCATCAACTAATGCGACTTATTTTAATAGAACAAATATATCGTGCATTTCGTATTATGCGGAATGAACCGTACCATAAGTGAAAATATAAAATGGAGGAAAATGATGTTTGAATCGATGATGTTTATTTTTATAGCTATATTATCCATTTATCTTATCTATCTAATTTATAAGAATATTATGCAGTGGTCAAAGAATAATGCGTCAGCTATCTTATCTATTCCTGCAATGGTTGTATCTAAACATATGGATATTCATGACTATCCACAAGAGAATGGCCCTTCATACACTACAACAAATTATTTTGTAACATTCGAACTGGAAAATGGTCGACGCGTAGAGTTTAAAGTTAAAAGTAAAGAAAGCAGAGTATTAGTTGAAAGAGATGTAGGTATATTGACCTATCAAGGAACTCGTTTTTTAGGTTTTAATCGAGAAAAAATCAGCTGAAAAATTGAGGAGAGATAGTATGGTTTCAGTAACTCAACGAATTAAGGATATCAAACAGCCGCGTGGTGGTTATCTACCAATAAAAAATTTAGTCATATCCAACTATCTACTGAGAATGAATTAAATTTGGATGAAAGTATTTCTCCTAGTTTAATAGGAATCGCAGTTGATTATTTAACACGCTTTATGATTGGAGAACCAATAGAAGAAGCTTTTAGGATATCGTTAAACGGAGCAAGTCGCTTGAATAATAATGAATTAAAAAAAGCAAAAGGAGTTACAAAATGGAGTTCTTAAGATTTTTATTTACGTTTATGTTCTCTGGACCAAGTTTCATAGTGGTAGTTTACCTTTTAGTTATTGCACTTGTTGCTATCCCACTAATAATATCGTATATAAGAGAAGCTGAATATCAAAAATATATTACAGAAAAGATTCATGCACTAATTAATAACAATACGACTGTGACCCCGGAAGAATTTTTTGAATTAAGAAATTCAAAAGTAAAAAGAAGCAATAGTATTGCTGGGAAAGTTTATAATCTCCCAGGCGTATATGTAATACATAATCAGACAAAAGATATGTACTATGTCGGGCAAGGAAAAAAGGTTTTAGATCGAGTTAATAGTCACTTCACAGGTCGTGGAAACGGAGACGTGTACGCTGATTATAAATACAACGATAGCTTTAAAATTGGAATAATTCCGTTTAATAATTCTGATTTTTCTAGTTTAAATGAACTAGAGAGGATAGCTATAAAAACCTATAATGCTTATACAAAAGGTTACAACAAAACTAGAGGAAACCAAGGATGAGTCTTTTAGTTTTTAATACAAAATAAATTAAATGGTCTTTTTAATTTCACCTACTACACTAAAAAAATATGCAATTTTAAAAAAATATTTTGGTTTGGTGGATAGGCAAGCAACGGGTTTGTACGTACAAACCCCAAAACTCCGTTTTGGCTTGCCTGCTTGGAAGGAAATTTTCCTTCGACCTTTTCTGTCGCTTCGCTCGATTTGTTGGTGGAAATAAAAAAAGCAATCGTAATTAAACGACTGCTTTTTTTGTTATTTATTTTATTATTTATTTTGTGGTCTTTTATTTCTTAAATCTTCTAAACGTTTTTTTAAATCATCACTTTTTTCGGTATCAATGTCTGTTTCTTCTACATTTTTATTATTAAACCAATCTGGCAACGTTTCGTTTTTAGGTTCTTGATATTTATCAGTTACCCATGTTCCAGTTTTTTCGGGTTTCCAAGTAAATCTAAAACCAATAATTGGAGTTCCACGAGAATTTGATTTCAAAACTTTCACTTTTAAATCTTTGAAATACGGCTGTAAATCTTCAACAGAATTATTAATAATTCTTGAAGTAATCATGCCACTAGAATAGCTTTTAGGAACGTCCATAAGTTGCTTAAATTCGTCAATTGAAAATTCTCGTACACCTTTAGTACGCCACTGTTTAAGCAGTCTAAATAAGCTTTTAGAATAAGTCGATTGAATGGCTGTAAATTCATTGAGCATGAACTGAGTCCAGTTACCTTCATTCCATTCGTTCAAAATGTACTTAAATCGCTTATTGACTTCAATTTCTACCGACATATCGCTAAGATCTTCAGTCCAATCAGCTTTAAAATATGTGAACAAGGGCATTGTAACTATGCTGTTATCTGATTTTTTCCAATATTTTAAATCATTTACTTTGCTGGCTAAGTTCGTCATGGTGTTTTCGTAGAGCTTGTTATAAGTAATCGTGTAGTTTGCCAGTTCTGCAAGTTCATATTTGTCCATGATGACAAGGTTAGTCTCTTCGTCACGCATACGAGTAAGGACAGCAAAGAAAAAATTCATTTCTTCTGCAGACCATCTTCGCATGGGAATATGATTAACTTCATTTTTAAATCTAGTAACTTGATTATTCGCATTATTTTTCATAAGAACCACCCTTCGTATCTATGTTCTTATTATACATGAAATTGAATAGAGAACAAGGGCGAAAAAAAGCGTTCTTATATACCCAAAAAATGTTCTCATGAACCCAAAAAATGTTCTCATGAACCCAAAAAATGTTCTCATGAACCCAAAAAATGTTCTCATAACGTCAAAAATAACGCATACCTATGCGGTTTTCGACACCCCGAAATATGTATTAAATATTATATAAATATATATAAATAGTGCTCATTGAAAAAAACTCGCACAAATTCAAGTTCAAAACCATAAAAAGTCGCCTTGCTACGCAAGCCAAATTTATTTAAAAGTTCAAGTTCAAAGACCAGTTCGCTACGCTCACTAAAAAAGTCGCCTTGCTACGCAAGCCTGCATAAAAAAGACCAAGGTCAAGATCAAGCCCTTTTTACAAGGAAAAAACCTGTTTAAGTAGCTTGCAGTAAGCTAGTTGTCCTTAACCGTCAATTCTCTGCGTACAGATAGCTTGTTAGAAGCTCGCTATCGCTCGGTCAGGGCTAACACCCTAACGACCCTTCAAAAGCCTTCAAAATCGATTCTAAGCGTTTCTAATCTAATTTCATGTATTGGAATTTGTTTTAATATTAAGAAAAATGTGATGTACTGAAAGTATAAATGTCACAAAACTTATTAAAGAAATTATCATAATCCATGCTGATTTCTCTCCATAAAACATAGTTATAGCGAAAATAATAAAAGAAAATATTGCGAAAACTATTGGTTTTAATCTGTATTTCTTTGTTTTTTAAAAAAATTATAGACAAGTATTAAAAACAATACAACAACATATACAATCACAATAATTAAATATCCTTGGACAATTTTTGTCATTATACTTTGCCAGTCGTAAATTTCATAATAATTTATTATTTGAATAGCAATAAATAATATTACTCCTACCAAAACCAGTCCAAAGGAAACATAGCGTTTTATTTTTTTGTCCATAATAAATTAACCTCCTAGAATTATTTTGTATAAATTCAGTTTGAATCAAAAAGTCAGATTAAACAAATTCAAATAAAAAAATAAAATATGTATAGCAGAGTTAAAAGTAAAAGGGCGCACTTACACACCACTTTTAAAAGTTGGTGTTTTGTGCGAAGAAAAAAAGAAAGTGCGCACTTATACATCACTTTTTAAGTTGATGTCTTTCGTGCAAAAATTCTGCGTGATCACTTCGTGTACGGCAGAATTTTTTGTGTGAAATTTTGCGCTGCAAAATTAAGAATTCACTTCGCTCATGCAAAAACTTTAGAACATTTGGAAGGCAAGCAACGGGTTTGTAGCTACAAACCCCCAAAATCTACTTCGTAATTTTGGTAGGCAAGCAACGGGTTTGTCCGTACAAACCTCAAAACTTCGTTTTGGCTTGCCTGCTTGGAAGGAAATTTTCCTTCGACCTTTTCTGTCGCTTC
>CAMYQS010000006.1 GCA_947296835.1 uncultured Atopostipes sp. | reverse complement strand
GTCTTGGATATGTACGAACTAACGCAAGCGACAGATATGAAATGGAAAGAAACGGGCGATCCTCTTTCGGTAGTAGATTTACAGGATTGGATGTATCAGGAGATTGAGTAACTAGCAGACTTACTAGGCATCGACTTAAGGGAACGGGAGTGATACAGATGACCTTTCTTAGTGAAGGAGCAGAACGAGAAATAATCGACAGGGTAGTCGAGGCGGTTTTTAGCGCGTTAGATACCTACGCAGAAAGCGACAGCAATAGCTCGAGGTTCTTGCAAACGAACCAGGCAACTGAATACTGCAACGTCAGCAGACAAACGTTGCAACGCTGGGTTGAAGAACGCGGACTACCTCAAGCTAAAATTGGTGGAGTGATATTGTATGACATTCAAGACCTAAACGAGTTTATTGCTAAACACAAAATATAAATAGGAGGCAAAGAAATGAGTAGAAAGAAGCAAAAACAAACGCAGTGGGGAATCACAATCTTAATTGGTTTATTCATGTTAGCAGGAACAGTCGGTCATCTTGAGCTAGGAGGGGATATCTTACCGAATATATTCAAAGGATTCGCCGGTATAATCATTTCGGTGTGGGGCGTAATCAAATCATATCAGTGGGGATTTTTTGATGAAGAGTAAAGAGTACGCGGTTTACAAAGGGGAAGAACTACTTGTTATAGGAACGCTTAAGGAATGCGCTGAATACTTAAAGGTTAAACCATCTACAGTTTTGTTCTATAAGTACCCGGCGCACAAAAGAAGGACATCAGAAAAAGGCAGGCGGACAGTGGAGTTAACGGAGGTGTAAAGAATGAGCGAAGAAATAATGGCGTCGCTGCCAAACAGTTATTTAAACAAATTATTTCAAAAGGAACACATATTGGAGTTGTTAGCTGAACGCGGTGAGATAAACCTAGAAGAGTTTCATGAGGAGCTAAAAAATGATTTTGGAGACGGCTACGACGGATGGGCAACCGAATAAAAAAAGAAGACACCTCTGCAAAGGTGTCTAAGAAATATATCTAATGGAAGTATAGCACGAAAGGAAGAATAACAAAAATGACACAAATAAAATTATTGAACATGAAAATTAGAAACTTCAAAGGCGTTACGAACTACGAGCTCAATGCAGATGGCCAAGACATAAATGTACAAGGCGACAACGGGACAGGAAAGACTACTTTGTACGACGCGTTCTTATGGTGTTTGTTCGGTAAAAACAGTGCAGACCAAGCAACGTTTGACTGGAAGCCTCTTGATGAACAAGGAAATGAAATCCATCACTTAGAAACAGAAGTTGTAGCAGAGCTCGAAGTAAACGGAAAAGCACGCAAGTTATCTCGCATGACATCCGAAGACTGGGTTAAAAAGCGCGGGAGTGCAACAGAAACATTTGATGGACACACAACTAGCTACAAGATTGACGATCTGTCGGTTAAGAAGAAAGAGTTTGATGAATCTCTGTCAGAATTGATTGATGAAGACTTATTCAAGCTATTAACCAACGTTCACTATTTCCCTAAAAAGATGAAATGGCAAGACCGTAGACAGACATTAATTGATATGGTCGGTGACATCACGGACTTAGACGTAATCGAAAAGAACGAAGAATTAGAGCCTTTAAAAGAGTTAATCGAAGAAAGACCTGCCGGAGAGTTAAAACAGCTCACAGAGCAGAAAATGAAGCAAATCAACAAAGCTATTAGGGGTTTACCAGGACGAATTGATGAAGTTGATAGATCCTTGCCTGATATCGAAAGTTTAGACAGAGAGCAGTTAGAAGCAGACAAGAAGTTGGCAGAGGATGTTATCAATAGTCTGCAAGACAAACGCGCAACGCTTAAGAATAGCGACGGCGTTGTGGAACTTAAAAACAAAGTAGCTAACTTAAGACTTGATTACAGAGCACTAGCGACTGACCACGAAGAATCTCTTAACAAAGAGCTGTCAGAAGTTAGAGAACGTGCAGACCAGTTAGAAAATGACATTCGAGACTTACGGAATGACGAATGGAAACTCAAACAAACGTCTGACACGTTCGAGCGAGACATTTCAAACGCTAAGAATGAAATCGAAAGACTAGAAAACAGAAAGAAAGACTTACTGGATAAGTTTTATGAAGTCAGGGAACGTGAAATGGAAACATTCGAAGAGCACCAGACATCATGCCCTACTTGTGGCCAAGAGTTACCGAGCGACGAAATCCTCAAGTTGCAATCTGCCTACGAAGAAGAAGTTAAAGCGTTTAATGAAAATAAAGCTAATGACTTGAAAGAGATTAACGCAGTAGGAAAAGAAGTTGCGGCAAATATTGAAAAGCAAGAGCAATATGTTGCGGTTGCAGAAAAAGAACTGATCACGACCAAAGAAAGTTTGTTGGAGGTTTCAAAAGAAATTGAGGAACTTCAAGAAAAAGTTCGAAAGGACAACGAATATATTCGCTCAATCAAGAGTCAGAATCCCTTCGAAGAAACAGACAAAGCAAAAGAAATTATCTCCGAAGCTGAAAAACTAGAGAAGCAAATAAAGAGCGGTCAAACAAATATCGAGGATGACCTGAACAAGATTCAGGCAGATATTGAGGCAGAGCAAGCGAAGATTGATAAAGCCAACAACTCACTCAGTCTATTTTCTCTACACGCCCGACAAAGTCAGCGTAAAGAAGAACTGATTAACGAAGAACAAGAGCTAAGCATTGAGTATGGCCAGTTAGAGCAACGCTTGTATCTGTTAGAAGAATTTACTCGTACTAAAGTTAACCTCTTAACTGAAACGATTAACAGCAAGTTTAAAGAAGTGAAGTTCAAGCTGTTCGAGGAACAAATCAACGGCGGACTGAAAGAAATCTGTGAAGTAACTATGAATGGCGCGAATTATTCAACTGGATTGAACAACGCATCGCGAATCAATGCAGGTCTCGATATTGTAAACACACTCATGGATCATCATGATGTTTATGTTCCGGTCTTCATTGACAACGCCGAGAGTGTAAACGAGTTGTTTGATGTTGATGCGCAACTAATCACTCTTTCAGTAACGAATCACAAGAACTTGAGAGTGGAGGTGGCGCAATGAAAGACATTGACAAGGCAGCGGTCGGACAACGCATTAAAAGAATACGACTAGAAATGGGTTATACACTTGGAGAGTTTGGAGAAATATTTAATACAAGCAAAGTAACGGTTTTTAACTGGGAAAAGGGAAGGAATTTACCAAACAGTAAAAGACTTTCTGAGATAGCATTTCAGGGCCAGATGAGCGTGAACGAATTATTAACCGGTAAAAAAGAGACAACCATTGACGCTATGACACTATTCAATCAACAAAATGACATTCGACAGTATCTGTCAGTTGATGTAGATGATGCTTTCAAAGACTTCTTAATTGATAGTGGAATATCCTACCAAACAATTAAAAACGTAATTAATCACTCCACTATCTACGTAAATGTGAGCGATCTACCAGAAGAGATAACCGTAATTAAAAACATATAAAAATAATGGAGGAAACAAACATGAGCAAAATTATGAATTCACCAGTGGTATTTGAAGCAAATGGAGAAGAAGTAAAGTTAACGGGCGCTACAGTTGCAAATTACCTAACACGAGGAAACGGCGACGTATCCGAACAAGAAATCGTAATGTTTATGAACCTATGTAAATTTCAAAGGCTGAATCCATTCCTGAATGAAGCCTACCTTATTAAGTTCGGTAACCAAGACGCGCAAATCGTCGTTTCAAAAGAAGCGTTCATGAAGCGCGCAGAAAGTCATCCGCAATACGCAGGTCAGAAGGCAGGGATCATTGTCCAGCGTGGTGATGAACTAGTAGAGATTGAAGGCGCGGTCAAACTACCTACAGATACTTTGATTGGTGGCTGGGCAACGATATTTAGGAAAGACCGAGAGCAGCCTACTGTTGTAAAAATTAGCCTTGAAGAATTTGGAAAGAAACAAGCAACTTGGAATCAAATGCCTAACAACATGATTCGTAAGTCAGCAATCGTAAACGCACTACGCGAGGCGTTCCCTGAGCATGTAGGTGCAATGTACTCAGAAGACGAAGTTCAAACTGAGCCTAGAAACGCAGTTGCAGAAGTACAGGACGACATTAAGCAGAATGCTAACCAAGAAATCATTGATTTTGATGAAGGGGCACAAGTGGACGTGAACTTTGAAGAAGGTGCGCCAGAAAATATTAAGACAGTAAGCGAGCCAGAAGTAATTGAAGACGATAAACAAGGGGCGCTATTCGAGAGCATGGCTGACATGCCAGACGCTCCGGAGTTTTAATCTATGGTGAAAATTAATGCATTCGGCTCTAGCAGTGCGGGCAATAGCTATCTCCTGGAAGACGGGGATAGCGCCCTCTTACTAGAAGCTGGGATACAACCCAAAAACATGAAACTTGATTGGAGCAAAGTAGATGCGTTGTTAATCACTCACGAACATATGGATCATGCGAGATATACAAAAGACTATATCAGGCGTGGAGGGTTCAGCGTCTATTGTACACCAGGAACAGCAAAAGAACTGAAAGATGTTGCGAATTATAGAGTTATGGAATGCGAGTATCTGGAGCAATTCACGGTTAAAAAATGGCATATCATAGCTTTCCAAGTAGAACATGACGTCGCAGAGCCGTGTGGCTTCTTAATCAGAACACCGAGCGGTAAGAAGGTACTGTTTGCAACAGATACCTATTATATCAAATACAAGTTTAAAGGCGTTACGCACTTCATGATTGAATGTAACTATTCGTTGGAGATACTCCAAGAAAACCTTCAAAAGAAGAGGTTAGACAAAAGGCAATACATGCGAATCCTTAAGAGTCACTTTGAGCTAGGGAATTTAATTGACTTCTTTAAAGCAAATGACCTATCAAAAGCAGAAGAGGTTTACTTATTGCACTTGAGTGACAGAAATTCAGATGAAGAGCAATTTATAAACGAAATAGAGAGAATTACAGGAATACCGACTTACGTTGCTAAGTAGGAGGGGCGAGGCAATGAGAGAACAACCGAATTATTATTCAATCATACCGGCAAGTGTTAGGTATGACAAAGAGTTAAAAGCAAATGAAAAATTACTATACGGAGAGATAACGGCATTAGCTAATAAGAATGGCTATTGCTGGGCTGAAAATAATTATTTCGCAAAATTATATGACGTTCACAAAATAACCGTATCTAACTGGATAAGCAATCTTGAAAGACAAGGATACATATCAATCAAACTAGAGTATATCAAGGGTACCAAGCAGGTATCTAAGCGATATATATATTTGAATGATAATCCTACCCCTATTAGCGAAAAGACTAATAGGTATAAACCAAAAGACTTACAGGGTATTAACGAAAAGACTAATACCCCTATTAGCGAAAAGACTAAGGAAGAACTTAATAATACAAGTATTAATAATACAAGTATTAATAAAGACCATAGTCCGGCTAAAGCCGAACGGATCCCGTATAAATCAATTATTGGCTATCTAAATGAGAAGACAGGGAAAAGATATTCTCATACAGCTAACAAAAATAAAGACCTGATAAAAGCTAGATGGAATGAAGGCTTCAAAGAAAATGACTTTAAGAAGGTTATTGATACAAAGGTTAAAGAGTGGTCGAACAACGAAAAGATGAAACAGTACTTAAGACCAGTTACTTTGTTTAGCAATAAGTTTGATGAATACCTAAATCAAGCACCAAAGAAATCTAAAGAAGGGGATTGGTCAGAATGGGACTTTCTGGACTAAGCGAATTAGAAGAACAACGCGATCAGTTATTTAAAGAAACTGACCTGACTTGCGACAAACACAATAAACCACTTGTGCAGCATAAAGAATTTAAGCCGTTTTGCCCGACTTGTGCTAATGAAAAAGTCGAAAAAGAAGAAAAAAAGCTGATGGAAGCCGGGACCGAAATGGCCTATAACCATAAAAAAAGATGGCTAAAAGAACGCAGCCTAGTCGTAGATAGAACACTGTTCAGCATGACGTTTGATAATTTCAATGAAGTTGACGAGGAAACGAAAGCGAACAAAAACAAAGCTCTAGATTTAGCAAGAGAATATTACAAAGGTAGCACTAAAAATGCTTTATTGGTCGGTAAATACGGTACAGGAAAAACGCACCTATCCATGGCCGTGCTAAACCAATTAAATGAGTTTAAAGACGAAAGGTACTTGTTTGTGTCAGCGGATGAACTCATGCGAAAGGTTAAAAGTAGCTTTGGGAATCCTGAATCACCCTTTACAGAAGAGCGAATGATTGCAATGTTATCTAAGCCAGCGCTATTAGTTATGGATGATATGGGCGCAGAAGTCGGTTCAGTTGAACGCAACGCTCAGGCACCTGATTTTACAGTAAGAATCATGAACGGAATGCTAAACGGTCGCACGTCTAAACCAACGATATTCACGACCAATCTGTCAATCGGAAAACTTAGAGACGTGTACGGTGGCCGAATTGTAGACAGGATGTTAAAGGGCGTTATTCAAGAGGAAGTTATTCAATTTACACAAACACCAAGTAAACGATCAGAAATTCGGTTTTAGGAGGAAAAGGAATGTTGGACATGGGATATGTTGAAGTAAAAGACCACGAGAAGCAATTTAATGATAGCTGGCGCATTTTTAATGGCGTTGAATGGGTCCACGCCTTCACAACGAAAAAAGAGGCGATTAAGCGAGCTAAATCATGGGGTGGGACAGCCGTCGGGAGGGCTCGGTTCAATCCAGCAACAGAAATGAATGAATATTTAGAAGTTGAAGCAGTCAAGCCGCTTGCTGAAGCGTAAAAATGGACAAAGAAAAGAAATATAAGGACATAAGAAGTGAAGTCATTGCATTTAACGGCGACACAATCACGCTAAAGCTACATGATGAAATTGACGTTGAAAAGATTCAGGAGTTAGCCGTTAAAGGTCGTTACTTTACGTATCTAGACTTTTACGAAAAGGACACCATAACGAATCTGCAACGTAGTCACTTCTACGCATTGGTTGGAGACATCTTTGAATATACAGGAATACCTAAAGAGATCGTCGAGGATGAGCTGAAATTCAAGTTCATGTACGAGTTTCGCCTGGACGAATCTCCCAGCTTAAAAAGAGGAGCTATGAAGAAGTCCGCAGCAAGTGAGTTGATCGACTTCACGATAACTTTCTGCATACAGAACGGAATTCCCTTTAGAAAACAACAATTCTACTTAACAACAGATGTTTCTAAGATGCTCTATGCAATGACTATGAGGCGGTTATGTTGGGTATGCGGTGTGGAGAATAGCGAGATACACCATGCAACAAACCTTGTAGGAATGGGAAACGATAGAAACAAGCACAATCACTTGAAATCAAAGTTTATGTGTCTATGTGTTGGCGGAAACGATATCGAAGACGAAACCAAAATGGCTAGCCACCATGACGAGGTACACAAGCTAGGGCTTACGAACTTTATGAATAAGTACCACGTCAGGCCTATTAAGTTAAGCGAGAAAGACCTAAAGAAACTAGGGTTGAGGGGCGACTATACAAAATGAAACAAATAATCATCTTGGAAGACTTGCGGTTCGACTTTACTGCGCTAGAGCTGACTAAGTTCATTGCATACTGGAAAGAATACAGTAAGAAATCTAATGACACAATCGAGATTGTCAAGCAGATAGCCAAAGATGTGAGAATGGATGCAGACAATGTCTTTATCGTCATTCTGCATCTAAAAAGAACCGGGAAAATATAGGAGGCTACTATGCACAAATTAGAAAACAAACTTTACGACGTGATGGAGAAAACACTTAGGAATATAGGCCGAGTAATCGAAGTAGGAAAGTCTGGCTCAGTTGATCGCAGCGAAACAATTGAAAAAATCGAATATGAGTTGCAAGGCTACGATATTGCGAAAGAGGAACATATACAGAAAGTAGAGGCGGAATTGAAATGAAAGATATCGAGAGGACAGTAGATAATCTAGACGAATACCTAAGGGAAACAGCAACTCTAAGGCAATCAGGAGTGTTCGCGCTAATTAATATGGTGCGCCGTGAATTAGAAAAACTTGAAAGGGTGTCGCAGGAGTGGATTGATCGTAACAAAGAGCCTTTTCATCATTTCGAAACTAAGAAAGTTGACTACTATGTATCAACTGACTTTTTGCAAAACTTGCTCATGCCGGAATCAAAAGAAATTACAGAAGACCAAGCATGGGAATTACTTAAAGAGAAATACGAATGGCCGTGGGATGACTTGAGATACACCGTTATGCAACAGCTTGAAGAAGGAACAGCAGAAGCTAAAATGGCAAACTTAGGATATTTCGAGGTAGAAGTAGATGGTATTAAGTACCACGTACACGAGGATGCGCACACCAGGATATATGACGAAGCTTACGAGCAAGGTCGTAGCGACTCAGAAAGAGAGCATGAGGGCGACTTGCCGGTCATTCCTCGACATGTAGCTGACTGTATAGAGTCTGCCGGCTCAAATAGAGAAAGCAACAAAGATTATGTTATCAGAAGTATTATAGACCAATATTACGAAGGAAATTTCGAACCGATTGTGTATAACTGGTTTGGTGAGAAAGGAAATTTATTAAAATTCTATCGGGCAGTCGATAACGGTTACACAGTGGATGAAGGACAGAAGTGTTATGCGCTAGTTAAAGGTCATGAGATTATGGATAAGTCAGCCATTAAGTTTTGGAACTATAGCCTGAGTGGTAGTAGGCTGGTTGTTAGCTCCATAGGCGAAACACGTGAGTATGGGACTCAACTAACAAAAGACGAATGGAATGAGATGGGTGTTAATGACGGTAACGCTGACTTTGTAAAGGTAGAGGAGCTGGAAGAATGACTACAGTCGAGAAACTAAAAAGAGTGATCGCATCAGTGTTAGACGAACACCTCTTAAATGTTATTCATAATGAAGGCACACCTGTTCATGACGAAAACTTTGCCTATCGTGAAACTATCGGGCTACTTGAACAGGCGCACGGCGATTATATTAAGGAAAATTGGTACACGGTTAAGTGGAAGGAGTTGGAAGAATGATAAAACTACTTACTCGATTCAAGAATTGGTTAATAGGTGTGAATAGTCAATTGCCGATTTGGATAGAACAATTGGACGAATTTCGTGCAGACCTTAAAAAAATGGCACGTGAAGAAGAGGAGTTGGAAGAATGACACTAAAAATTATTATAGGATTACTCATCATCAATCTCTTGTACACATATTACTTAAGACGAGAGATTTTAAATCCAAAACGATATTACTTAGTTGATGAAGATGGAGAGATTATTAGCCATGTACAAAGCAATGGGACCTTATCGTATGGATTCCCTCATAAGCCAAGGTGGAGACTGCCGGACGCTATGAAGGCAAAAGAAGTATATCCACACCTTAGGATTTTAGACTGTGCGACTTTAGAGGAGTTGGAAGAGTGAAAGCGGTATTTACTGGAAAAGATGGATCGAAGGGGTTTAAAAAAGGGAAAGTGTATCAGATTAAAACAAAAGTAAAAAGTGGCTATTTATGGGTTATTGATTTAGAAACAGGAAATTCATGCCCTTATGAAAGACTTGAATCATTATTAGACAACTGGCGCTTACATTGTGTCTATGACGAACCTGTTGAGTGGGATGATTTTTAAAGGAGCTGGAAGTATGAAGCGAGAAAGACCTAAAGAAACTAGGGTTGAGGGGCGACTATACAAAATGAAACAAATAATCATCTTGGAAGACTTGCGGTTCGACTTTACTGCGCTAGAGCTGGCTAAGTTCATTGCATATTGGAATGAATATAGCAAGCACACGAAGAATACGACCAAGATCATCAAGGAAATAGCTAAGGATGTTGGCCTCAGCGTAGACAACACATTTTTGGTCATTCTGCACTTGAAGCGAACTAAGAAAATATGAAAAGGAACGGAGAGGTAATGATGGGAACCAGAAATACGAGCTTAGATTTAAATAACCATTTATTTGAACAGTTAGAACGTTTAAATGACGAAGGATTAACGAGTGAAGAGTTGGAAGTTGAAATCGAAAGAAGCAGAGCTCTTACAGATGTGTCTAAACAAATTATAGAAAATTCGAAGGTTGCTTTAGACGCGCAGAAATTAAAAGCGGAATACACAGGCCAGGTGACTATACCGAATATGATTGAGGCGAGCAGCAATGAGTGATGGGCGCTTTAAGAGAGGTCATGTTCCTTGGAACTTAGGGAAGAGCTATACATTAGAAAACCATGCAAACAAAACCTCGTTCAAACAAGCAAAAAAGCACCCGAGATATCGACCAATCGGGAGCGAACGAATTGATAAAGATGATTATATCATTTTAAAAGTTGCTGATAGAAAATGGAAAAGAAAGCATCGCCACGTATGGGAAAAATATCATAATAGAAAGATACCTCGCGAGCACGTTATTTTATTCGCCGATGGCAACAACAGAAACTTCGATATAGACAACCTATTGCTGATCAGTCGCAGGCAACTTGCTGTTTACAACAAAAAATATAAGCAAACAACGAGTGGAGAGCTTAATGAAGCGACGCTGAACCTAATCAATTTAGAATTGGCAATTAAAGACAAGGAGAAAAGAAATGGTAGTTAAGTATCATGAATATTGGGATTTAGTAGGGGTAGAACAGCATAGTCAGTTTGAAAGTAAATTAAAGGGCTTGTTATTTAAGCCGGAAGAACGAAAAGAATTCTATGATAATTTGTTAAAAGTAAAAAATGATGTGTCGACCGACACCTTTAAAGAATATTTCGAATTATATGCCGCAGAAAGAAAAACAAACCAACAAGACTTTACTCCTGATAGCATTGCCCGATTGCTTACAAAACTAACTAGGGCTAATAAGAATGTAGAGGACGGATTCAATGCGTATGATCCGGCAGCTGGGACAGGCACATTATTAATTGCTCAATGGAATTACGATAGGGTTCAAGTGATGCCTTGGAACTACTACCCTCACAATTACTTTTATATGGCGGAAGAACTATCTGATACTGCAATAATTTACTTGCTACATAACCTGGCGTTGCGAGGAATGAATGCAATTGTTCTTCATGGAGATTCGATCGAAAGGAAGTACAAGCAAGTTTACTTTGTACAAAACAGCAAAGGTGATCACATGCTATACAGTGACATTAACGTGATGCCTCATAGTGAATTTCTAAAAAAAGCATTAAATGTTCGAGAATGGACGGACGAACCGATTAAACACATTGAAAGCCAAAAAGTTGTTTGGCGCGGTTTTGATAAGAAGGTAAGCGAACTAGAGCAGACGAGCTTATTCGAGGAGTAGATAAATAATGGAGAAAACCAAAGCTTTAGAATATGACAAACAGATAAGGGAAATGGCGGATACGAACACAGTTAAAGAGATATCGGACTCACTGGGATTACACTACTTTGATGTAATAAAGTACTGCAAAGAGAATAACATTGAGACACTTAGTAAAAATATAGATATGTATGGTGAAGAAATAAGAGAACTATCTAAAACAATGACGACGAAAGAGATAGCGAAAGAAATTGGTTATTCGGAATCTTATATAAAAGCCTACTGTTCAGAAAATGACATACACCCAGTATCGGATATAGAAAAAAGTCTCGGCAGCAAAGACAAAACGATTCGGGAGCTTGCTAAATCTAAAACAACTAAAGAATTAGCGGATGCCATTGGGTTCGGTTACTATCGAGTGATGAACTATTGTAAAGAGCACAACATTAAAACTTTAAGTAATCGAACAATCGGTGATTATGATGAAAAAATTAGAAAATTAGCTACCAAAATGACAATCCCGCAAATCGCAAGAGAAATTGGGTATTCAAAAGCCTACGTCAGTTTATACTGCAAAGAAAATGATGTCAAAGTTATCAAACGAAACCAAAAAAGAGTTGAAACCTACGATGAAGAAATTAGGGACATGGTCAAAGTTAAGACTCCTAGAGAGATAGCAAAAGAATTAGATTTTTCGCTAAAAGATATATATGAATTCTGTACTAAGAATGAACTCGAAACAATTCCTGATGCTACGGTGTATGACAGAAAAGATGAAATCATTGAAATGGCTAAAACAAAAACAATTGATGAGATAGCGCACGAAGTGGGATATTCAAGAAATAAAATAAGTAACTTTCTTAGAGAAATAGGCGTTCAAACTGCAGGAGTTAGAAGGTTATCAAATACAAACCATGATTGGTGGAGACCGTTGGATATCAAAGTTGATAGCAGCACCTTGTGGTCAGATTATCATCAGTGGTGGAGTTTTGTATATAAGAGAGACAGTGTACGAGACGTAACCTTTGAAAAGTATCGAATTGCTAACGGCTACATTCGTGAATATTGTCCGGATATGCACTTGGAACAAGTTACACGTTCGGTTTACCAAAACTTCTTTAACCAATTGGGAAAAAGGTTATCAAAACAAACTCTAATGGATATTAACAATTTGATTAAACGCTCTTTAAGGGATGCAGAATACGAAGGGTTATTAAAAAGGGATCCTACGTATGGACTAGAGCTAAGTGGAACCAGCAATTCTCATTCAGCCAATAAATTCATATCCGAACACGAATTGGATAAACTGCTCTTGGCATTAGATTACGGGACAGACTTAAACAACCTACAGACGAAGGCATCTTGGATTACATTCCTAGCCGCCAAAACAGGTTTTCGTTTTGGAGAACTCCTTGGTTTGACGGTCGATAGCTTTGATTATGAGAAAAACGAAATCACCGTCAATAAAACACTTAATTACAAAAAGGGAGCAAATAATTTCCAGCCAACCAAAAATAAGTCTTCAATGAGAACTATATTCGTGGACAGTATGACGATGATTCTCTTTAAAAATTTGATTAAAGATATTGGTGAAGACCTCCCTATTTTTGTAGCTGACGGGAAAAAAATGCACAACTCGTCAATAAACAATTATTTAGTTGAGAAATGCGAAGAAGCTGAAATTCCGAGAATATCCATTCATTCGTTGAGGCATACTCACGCCAGTGTTCTGCTCGCGAACGGCGTATCAATGCAAACTGTCTCAAAGAGATTAGGACATTCGAATTTATCAACTACTCAAAATGTTTATTCACACATTACTGATGAATTGACAGCTAAAGACAGTGTAAGAATTAATAATGCACTATCTAACTTAGGTGGATTTTAAGGAGGAATGATCATGGATAGTTTTAAAAGAGTTTAAAGTAGACAGCAAAGAAGAATATGACGCATTAATGATTGAACTAGAAAGAGAAGGATTATTTTGGATATTTGGACAAAAACCTACAGAAATTGATTTGTACGAGCCGGTGGATGGGAAAGACTTCTATGTTTATGTAGAAAATAGCAAAGTGAATTTTAAGCATAAAGAATCTTTTAAAAATAATATAAAAATTAACGGTGTACAGGAAGTGGCTACTCCAAAAGATACTAAAGTACAACTTGATGGCGAGCTCGGAATGTTGCAAAGCTTATTGTCTGAAGACGAATTTATAGGTTATCTCAAAGCTGTAGTCATTTTAAGTATAGGAAAAGACGAGAAATACAAACAACAAATATTGGATATATTGGAGGGAATTAAATGACGCGAAAAGTCGGAGATACTTACAGACCTATTGTTCATATACTGAAAGTGAAGAACGACAGACCAACTGTAATCAAAGTCAGCGGTAGAGAGTACATTTTGCGACACAAGGATCAGTTCCGTGGTCGCAAAGGTCAAAAGCAAATTAGGGGGAAACGCAAAAATGGATAGGTTAGTAAAGTTAGTTGAAAAGTGGTCTAAAGATAAAGACTTGGACAAGGCAGAACCAAGTAAGCAGTTTTTAAAAGTGATAGAAGAAATCGGAGAAGTTGCGGACGCACTGGCTAAGAACAAGCCAGAAGAATTAAAGGGCGGAATCGGAGACGTAGTAGTAACACTTATTATCCTAGCGCAACAAAACGGCTTAACTTTAGAAGAATGTTTAGAAACAGCGTATAACGAGATTGCAGATAGAAAAGGCGAAATGATAAAAGGAGTATTTGTTAAAGAAGAAGATTTGTAGAGGAGTTAGAAGACTGGAGGCAGAATGGATACAGTGAAACGAAGTCGTAAACCTAACAAATACAGGAACAAAAAGATAACCATTGATGGTATTGAGTTTGATAGCAAAGCAGAGGCTGCCTATTACAACCGGCTCAAGATATTAAAAAAGGCCGGAGAGATAAAGGGCTTTGAGATGCAAAAAGAATTTACGTTATTGGAGGGCTTCAATCATCCTAGTAAGAAGACCAAAAGAGGTAAGCCCTCTAGGGTGCGAGCCATTAAGTATATTCCGGACTTTATAGTTACTGAGAATGACGGTACAAAGAAAGTAATTGATGTAAAAGGAATGCAGACGCCGGACTTTAAGATTAAAGCAAAAATGTTTATGAAGGAATACAACACGCCACTGATTCTCGCAAAGAGACAAGGAAGAGGATTCAAACATGTGGATGTATAAAACAAGGAGGAAACATCATGGAAAGAAAGCAGACATTATTCGAGAAGATTGAGTATGAAGAAAAGCTAACAATATTATCTACGGTAAGTGCGCTATGGCTAAGCGGGTTTGTGTTCTTCTTAATAACGCTGGCCGCACACTTTATATGGACCAATAGCGTCACACTCTTCATAGTCGTTGCAACAGTAATAATTGGGATACTGCCGACTTTGTTACTAATCACTTCATTCTACACTGCGTATAAAGCAAAGCTAGCTGTAAAAACAAGAGAAAAAGTAGAAGAATAACAAAGGAGGCAGAAACATTGGGGAGTAACATGAAATACTATTGGTATACCGCGCACAATGACAAGCACAGTTTTGATTGGATGTATATAAGAGTAGATGACTATTACGGATTCGATAAAGAGCCTAGCTATGAGATAGTCGAGAAGATGGATTTAAGAGATGAATTTTACGGTACGTTTGGAGAATTAAAAGCCAGAGGCGCACTATAAGCAACTAAAGGGGATGTTAGGATGTTGTTTGACAAAATTGATGAAGAGATAACAAAGAGCAATGTTAATTATCTACTGTCTAGATACCATAGCATAAAGAGACTGGCCGGAGCATCTACTCCCAAAGTAACGGCATCCTACTCCATTATGCCACGATCTAATACAGGGCTCACGTCAGACTCGACTGGAGACTTTGTCGAGAACAAGATAAAATCCACTAAAATGTTAAACGAAGTACATAGGGCGTACAACTGCTTATCAGGCAAATCCAAGCAAAGGCTGTACTTTAAATATATAGCAGAAGATAGGCGCTATGACTATGAAATTTTTGAGGACTTAAACATTAGTAAAGATACTTACTATAGAGAGCTGGGTAAAGCCCAAATAGAGTTCGCAGAGGCATATAAGAGTGGAGAATTAATAGCTTTCGAAATAGAGCCTTAAAATCTGACGAATATCCGACAATAAAGCGCTACATACACGACACAATAAATGTATTGTTATAAGTGTGTAGGTATCGAAAGAAGACCTTCGCATGAGTGCGGAAACACTCAAAAGGCACGGAAATGCCTAGGCCACGCCTGAAAATTGCAGAGAAGCTCGTACCGTGTGTACATATGAGCTACGACTAAGTCACTGTCTTAACTGGCAGTGGCTTTTTTGTTTACTTAATACTGCGTCTAATCGTTTTCTTCCTCTCCCGATTGGATGCAGCATTAAGTAATTGATTGTTAAGAAGACAAACATTTTTTGGAGGTGGGTGAACCTATGTGAGCAAACCGAATTGGGACAAGATAAGAGAAGAATTTGAAGCGTCAGATATAACTATGAAGGATCTAGCAGACAAGCATGGGGTCAAAGCATCCACTCTGCGAAGTAGAAAGAATCGCGAAGGCTGGTCGAGAGATGAGCCAAAGAAAGCAACGCAACAAACAAAGAAGAACGTTGCAACGCAACGCAACAAAAAGAAGAGTGTTGCAACGCAAAAAGCTATAGAAGAATTTAATGAGAGTAGCGACCTGAACGAAAGGCAAAAGCAGTTCTGTTTGCTATATCTCAAGTATTTCAATGCTACCAAGGCTTATAAAGAAGCTTACGGATGTAGCTATGCGACCGCAAACACCAACGGCTCGGCGTTACTGGCAGATGCTCGTATTAAAGAAGAGTTGTCACGGCTCAAGAAAGCACAGAGAAGTGACTTGTATTTAGAATCATTGGATATCAAACGCCAGTGGGCAAAACAGGCATTTGCAGACATTACAGACTTTGTAGACTTTGGGACAGAAGAAGTTACCTTGTTTGATGATGAAGGCATGATGATATTTGACGAGCAGGGAGAGCCGACGAAAGTCAAGCGGTCATTTATTTACTTTAAAGACCCGGAAGAAATGGACGGTTCACTGATTCAAGAAGCAAAAATGGGACGTGATGGACCAGTTATTAAGCTATACGACAAACAAAAAGCAATGGACCGGTTAATCGAGTTCTTGATCGAAACAGACGTTGTTGAAAGTGATGATGATGGATTCTTAGCAGCATTAGAGGCAGAGGGTGAAGAGTTATGGCCGGAAGAGTAGCAAAACGCCCTAAATTATCGTTTACGTTTAAGTTCCAGCCATTTAGTCGTAAGCAAAAGCAGATATTGACCTGGTGGACTAAGAATAGCGCAGTAAAAGACATGGACGGCATTATTGCTGATGGAGCTATTCGTTCAGGCAAGACAATCTCCATGTCGCTGTCTTACATTATGTGGGCAATGGCTTCATTTAACGGTAAAAACTTTGGAATGGCCGGTAAAACAATCGGGTCATTCAGACGTAACGTTTTAACCCTACTGAAAGTCATGCTTGTGTCCAGAGGTTATCGCTGGGTAGACAGGCGGTCAGAAAACTTATTGATCGTTACTAAAGGCGATACTACGAATTACTTCTATATATTCGGTGGTAAAGACGAATCATCTCAAGATTTGATTCAAGGTATTACGCTAGCCGGAATGTTCTTTGACGAGGTCGCACTAATGCCTCAATCATTTGTTAACCAAGCAACCGGTCGACTATCAGAGGATGGCTCGAAAATGTGGTTTAACTGTAACCCGGACGGTCCTTTCCACTTCTTTAAGACAGATTGGATTGATAAGAAGGACGAAAAGAACCTCATTCATTTACACTTTACTATGGATGATAACCTGAGCCTTACCGAGCGCATTAAAGAGCGTTACAGAAACATGTATTCAGGCGTGTTCTATCAACGGTACATACA
>CAMYQS010000005.1 GCA_947296835.1 uncultured Atopostipes sp. | reverse complement strand
GCCTTTGATTGATTCTAGCTTATCAATTGTTCCACCTGTATGACCTAAGCCACGTCCACTCATCTTCGCAACTGGAACACCAACACTCGCAACTAGAGGCGCTAACACTAAGGTTGTTGTATCACCAACACCACCTGTTGAGTGCTTGTCTACTTTCACACCTTCAATTTTTGATAAATCAATTTGGTCACCTGATTCAACCATTGCCATTGTCATTTCAGAAAGTTCTTCTTTCGTCATGCCATTGTAAAAAATAGCCATTAACATCGCGCTCATTTGATAATCCGGCACTTCACCTGTTGTGAAGCCATCAATCATCCAACGAACTTCTGCTGCTGTTAATTCTTGTTGCTCTTGTTTCTTCTCAATAATGTCGACCATTCTCATTTTATTTTACCCCTTTATCTCAGCTTTTTAGACTGTTAAAACTTCAACTTCGCCATTTTTGTTCCCGACGATGACTTGATCGACGATATCGATGAAGAATCCATGCTCAACCACGCCAACTTCGCTTTCTAATTCTTGAGCCAACTGTTTTGGATCGTCAATTTTTTCTAAATGTAAATCAATAATAATATTTCCGGCATCTGTTACAAACTTGTTCGCTGCATCTTGCATACGGTAAGCTGGTTTGTAGCCTTTTTCCTTAAATTTTTCAAATAAGTGTTCGCTACCAAATGGTATGACTTCAACTGGAAGTGGAAATGCGCCTAAATGATCAACCATTTTTGAATCATCAACAATCCAAATGACTTTCTTTGAATTAACTGCGACAATTTTCTCATAAAGCAAAGCACCACCGCCACCCTTGATGCCTTGGTAGTCTGGTGAGATTTCATCTGATCCATCGATTGTTAAATCAATTTCATCGACTTCAGAAAGTTCTTTGACGTTTAAGCCTAAATCAATAGCCAATTCTTTGGTTACGTTAGAAGTTGATACACAAGTGACTGAAAGTTTTTCCTCTTTCACACGCTGTGCTAAAGCTTCTACCATATATGTAGCTGTCGAGCCTGTTCCTAAACCTACGACTGTATTATCTTCGATAAAAGAAGCGGCTTTTTCACCGACTAGTTTTTTCTGATTCATTTTGAAAACTCCCTCTTTCCGCAAACGCTCTCATTTACTTAAATATTATACCAGATTTCATGGATTTAGTGAAATTAATATCACATTTTTTGTGTATTTTAGCTCATTAATAATCTAAAAAGCAATCGACTTTTTTTAAAGTAGATTGCTTCTTATTATTATTTCATTTTAAACTTCAAAAAGATGTCGTTGTAGATGCCGATATATTCTAACCCTAAATTTTTATAGACTTCTAAATGTTCAACATCTGCGAGATTTGGATAGAATTGCTCATCGCTTACAACCTCTTCATCGATAAATTCCTCAATTGCTGTTTGGTTTGGTGAACTATAGTCAATGTACTCCGCATTTAGTGCAGCATTTTCAGGACGAAGCATAAAAGAGATAAATTCATGTGCACCTGATATATTTTGAGCGGTCTTTGGAATAACAATGCTGTCAAACCACAAATTAGACCCTTCTTCTGGTAAAACGTAATGAAGATTCTCATTCTCCCACATCATATCCGCAGCTTCCCCAGAGAATGTCACTGCGATCGGTGCTTCCTCTTCGATCATGTACATTTTAATTTCATCCGCTACAATCGCTTTTACGTTTGGAGCCAATTCACTTAACTTTGCTTCCGCTTCAGCTAACTCATTCAGATCTTTTGTGTTTAGCGAGTAGCCTAGGCTTTGTAGCGTTAACCCTAAAATCTCTCGAGCACCATCAATTAACATTAAGCGGTCACTGTATTCTGGATTCCAAAGATCAGCCCATGAAGTAATCGACCCTTCTTCGATTAATTTATCGTTATAAATAAGCCCAAGTGTTCCCCAGAAATAGGGAACGGAATACTGATTACCTGGATCAAACGATAAATCTAAAAACTCTGGCACAAGATGTTCCATGCCTTCAATTTGTGCATAGTCCAATGGATGCAGTAAGTCCTCATCAATCATGCGTTCAATCATGTACTCACTTGGCACGACAATATCATACTTCGTTCCACCTTGCTGCACTTTTGTATACATTGCTTCGTTTGAGTCAAAGGTTTCATAAACAACTTTCAGCCCGGACTCTTCCTCAAATTCCGTAATTAAATCTGGGTCAATATAATCGCCCCAGTTGTAAATCGTTAGCGTATCTGAAGTAGCGGCTCCACTTGAGTGACTCAAATATAGATTCACACCCAATAATAAAAGAATAAAAACGACAACGGTTCCCATAAATTGTAATAACCGATTCATTATTCAGCCACTCCTCTCTTCACTTTTTTCATACGTCTGCTGTAGATTGACAGGTAGTAATACCCTAAAACTAGCAATAACGATGCAATAAATAAGAGCGCACTTAAAGCATTAATCTCTAAGCTAACGCCTCGTCTTGCGCGCGAATAGATTTCAACCGCCAGTGTCGTGAACCCATTGCCAGTTACGAAAAATGTCACGGCGAAATCATCTAAGGAATACGTGAAGGCCATAAAGAATCCTGACAAAATTCCCGGTAAAATATTGGGTAAAATAACATGCCATAATATTTGGAACCCGTTTGCCCCTAAGTCTTCGGCTGCTTTCAACATGGACGGGTTGATTTCTTCTAAACTTGGTAAAACCATCAATACCACGATTGGAATACTGAAGGCAATATGTGCCAGTAACACCGATACAAACCCTAATTGGAAGCCAACTATTGTGAATAACAATAAGAAGCTTGATCCGATAATAACGTCCGGTGAAACGAGCAAGATGTTATTCGCGTTTAATAGGACTTCTTGCGTCCGAACATTTTTGACATAATAAATACCGATAGCTCCTAAAGTGCCGATGATCGATGAAATGAGGGACGATAGCAGTGCCAACAATAACGTTTGGACTACGATTTGGATTAAACGACTATCCTGTAAAACTGTTGAATAGTGCTCTAATGTGAACCCTGTAAAATGGTTCATTGTTCCCCCTTCATTAAACGAGAACAAGATTAAATAAAAAATAGGCGTATATAATAGAATAAAGACAAAGAATAAATAGAGTTTAGACCATTTCATTTTTTCAGTCATTAACGGCCACCTCTTTTTCTCGTAGGCGTGTTATTGGTTAATTTCATCACGATAAACATTAACACAACTAGGACGATTCCAATCGTTGAACCCATCCCCCAGTTTTGTGTAACCAGGAAGTGTTGTTCGATTGCCGTACCGAGTGTAATGACACGGTTCCCACCGATTAAACGAGTCAACATAAATAATGACAGTGATGGGATAAAGACGGCTTGGATACCGCTTCGTACACCGTTCATCGATAGTGGAATAATAATGTTACGTAGGGTTTCCCACTCATTTGCCCCTAAGTCATGGCTAGCTTTAATTAAAGATGGATCGATTTCATTAATCGCGTTCATAATCGGCATCATCATAAATGGTAATTCGATATAGGTAGCGACTAAAATAAAACTGAAATTCGTAAATAAAATCTGTTGGTGCCCAATTCCGATTGTTTCTAAAAATTCGTTCACTGGACCCGATTGGCTTAAGATACCAATGAAGGCATAAGCTTTTAGTAGAATATTAATCCATGTTGGTAAAATTAATAACATACGCCACAGCTCTTTATGTTCTGTACGTGTCAAGACATAGGCCGCTGGATAACTAACCAGTAAAGTCACTGCCGTAATGAAGCCTGCAAAAATAAACGACTGGATTGTCATTGTTATATAAGTTGCCGATGTAAAATACGTCACGATATTTTCAATTGTAAACTGCCCATCAATATTTAATAGGGATTGGTAAATCAGCAGTAATAATGGTGCGAATACAAAGAGCGCTAGCCATAAAACATATGGAAAGAGCATTGTAGACTGGGTTGATTTTTTGTTCATCACTTACCCCTCCAGTATTTCTGTATACGTATCTAGACGTTTGTAAAAGTCTGCTTCAGATTCATTTTTACGCATGACATGAATGCTGGCACCATCAAAATCAATCCCAACTGTTGAGCCTTCTTTGGCTTTTTTCGTCGAATGCACCATCCATTCGTTACCTTCTTGATCATATAAAATAATTTCATAATGGACCCCGCGGAATAATTGCGTGTCGACTTTTGCGACAAATTTCCCTTTATCTGCTGAGGTGATTTCTAAATCTTCTGGACGAATAATGACATCAATTGTTTCACTCGATGGGATTCCACCATCAATACAATCAAATTCATACCCGGCAAAAGCAACTCGGTAGTCACTAACCATGTGCCCTTCAACAATATTACTTTCACCGATAAATTCTGCAACATAACGATTTAATGGCTCGTCATAAATATCATTTGGTGTACCTTTTTGTACGATGGCTCCATCTTGCATGACGAAAATTTCATCACTCATCGCTAACGCTTCTTCTTGATCATGTGTTACGAATAAGAACGTTATACCTAGACGCTTTTGTAGTTCACTTAATTCGTACTGCATGTCTGTTCTTAACTTTAGGTCAAGGGCCGATAGTGGCTCGTCCAGCAGTAGAACCTCTGGTTCGTTCACAAGTGCACGCGCAATCGCGACACGTTGTTTTTGTCCACCAGACATCCCGACGATTGAACGGTTTGCGAATTCTTTTAAACGTACCATACCTAATGCTTCTTCTACTTTTGTTTTAATTTCAGCCTTGGGTGTTTTTTTCATACGTAGTCCAAATGCCACGTTGTCGAAAACATTCATGTGCGGAAATAGAGCGTAGTCCTGGAATACAGTGTTTACTTTGCGTTTGTGTGCGGGAATTTCGTTTACTTTTTTCCCATCGATTAAAACATTACCGACTGTTGCTTCTGTGAAGCCAGCAATTAGGTTTAATATCGTTGTCTTCCCACAACCTGAAGGGCCCAACAGGGTATAAAACTTCCCTTTTTCTAATTGGAAGGATACTTCCTTCAGTACAGTGGATTCATCATATTCTTTTCTGACTTTTTCAAAGGTCACAATGGTTTCTGTCAATTTCTTCACCTCAGTATAGTTATAATTTTAGCTCACCTTATTATATTTAAATTCCCAGAAAACACAACACTATTCCACTTAGAATTCAACATTATTTCGTGTTTTTCATAACCCCTTACTTTCCCTACTTATCAAGACTTCTTAGCAGTTCGTTTCCTGCGAATTACCACCTGACTTCAGTCCCCCTCGAAGAATGATTTAGACGTTTTTATCCAGGTGGTCGCTTATAAAGGGATGAAGGTTTACAGAAATTTTTAAAATAAAATCGCAGTGCTTCATCCATAAATCGGATTGAATGCACTGCGATTTTCATTATTATATTTTCACTCTGTAATTCACTGAAGCATCTGATGTTAAGTTTGCTTCTTCAACGATATAATTAATTAAGATATCCTGCACTTCGCGTGGATCATTTTCAAGTACTTTATCACTTGCGTAGTGAGGGAAGTTTCCGCCACCAATGGCTCGGTAATTATTAACCGTGACGATAAAATATTCATCACTATTCATAATATCTTGCCCATCTTTCGACAAGGTCACAATCCGCTCGCCCACAGGTTTAGAGATATCCATTGTATAATCAATCCCAGTAAACATATCATAATTATATAATTCTTTCTTAGGATAAAGATAACTCGGATTCACAATTAATTCCCCCGCTTCATCTAAAACAAAGTAATTTGAGTTATGTTCGAGTATATCTTTCAATTCCTTACCGGTTAACTTGACATTCGCCAAGGTATTTGCGAAAGGATAATTATTGATAATATCTCGCATGGTAATCATTTTATTAAACCCTTGAACTTCATCGTTAAAAATGGCTATTGCAGAGATGTCCGTACCCATCGCTTCCATTTGAATCTTATTTAAAAGATTAATATACGGATGCGTTTCTTTTTGGGCCTTGAAAGTATCACCTAATAATAACTGGCCGTCACTGTTACCGACTGGCTGATCTAACCATTTTTGAACCAAACCAATTAGTTCATCCAACATTGCTTTCGTATCAAGGTCTTCTTCAACACCCGTCGTATCAAAAAGTTCATACGATTTTACGTTATTTTTAGCATCTTTTTGAATATCCAAAACAATTTTTCCGATGCTTTCACCACGTGTCCCGGTTTGTACCGTTGGAATACCATTAACAACTGCTACTTCTTTGCGGTGTTGATGGCCTGTAATTAAAGCATCAATCGGCAGGCCTGCATTTAAAATCGCAGATCCTTCATTTTCACCGGTTAATCTTTCAGTCGGTTCATTGGTTGTTAAGCTTCTTTCGTATCCACCATGATAAGCTACGATAATCGCATCACATTGCTCATCAGCCTTTAAAATCGGGACATATTTTTCAACCGCAGCCAAAGCACTACCGAATTCGAGTCCTTCAACGATTTCAGGTTTTTCCCAATTCGGCACATATTGCGTTGTCACTCCAAGCACACCCACACGAATGTCTCCGTATTGCTTAATTAGATAAGGCTGGCCAAAAGCTGGCTGACCATTTCTTAAAATGTTTGCACATAGAAAAGGATACTCAGCTGCTGCGATAGCTTGGTCCAAATAATCAACGCCAAAATTAAACTCGTGATTTCCTACGATACTCGCATCTGGCGCGATTGCATTTAATGTTTCAATTATTTTCTGAGGCGTCTCTTCAATTTTTTGGAGATAGGTTGCCAAAGGAGAACCCTGAAGCATATCCCCATTCTCTATATATAAAACCTCACCAGCTGTATTTTCACGAATTTCATTTATCACTGAGACCGCACGCGTGTAGCCATAGGCAGTCTTTTCAGTTTGTTCTACGTAACTATCAGCCGTTAAATAACCATGAATATCACTGGTTGTTAAAATCGTTAACTCCATTGTATCCTTCTTTCTATCCATACATGATTTTCTTACGGATGCGTGTTGAGAATGTTTCAATCAGTAAAACCATCACAATTAAACCGAGCAATATTGCTCCTACTTCATTCCAACTATATGCGTTAATCGCAAATGTTAGCGGTGCTCCAATACCACCAGCGCCCACTAAACCTAAAGTCGTCGCATCACGCAAGTTCATATCAAAACGATACAAGATCGTTGATAAAAACGCAGCATTTAATTGTGGAATGATACCATGGCGAATTTTCTCCCAAGTGGTGAAGCCCATTGACTCAAGTGCATCAACTACTCCTTCGTCAATGTCTTCAATGGCATCTGTAAATAATTTTGTTAACATCCCAATCGAAATCACGCTCATCGTCATGACACCAGCAAATGGGCCAGGACCTGTTACGCGGATGAACATTAAACCATAAACTAGCGAAGGAATCGTACGAATTCCAATTGCTATCATCTTACTAAAAGATGAGATAGCCTTAGGAACCACATTTCGACTTGATAAAAACGCTAATGGAATGGCAAAAATACCACCAATGATTGTCCCTAGAAAAGCAATTGCGATTGTTTCAAATAAAAGATAAGGCACACCTTGTTGGAAATTAAACAGTAATTCACGATCCGGATTAAGTAATCCTCGAATCATATTACGTGCAATAACACTCGTATTACCACTACCGCCCGTACCACTGATTCCAGAAAAAGCCCAGATTAAGACAATAATCAGTACAATTGTTAGAATCCAAATCCAATTTTTGTTTTGTTTATTTTTAGATAAATATTCTTCATAAGTCATATTCATAAACTAGCTCTCCCTTACTGTAATCTTATTCGAATTTGTTCACTTATTACTTCAATAATGAATACTGTAATAAGCAATAATAGTAATATTGAGCCAACTTTATCGTATTCACGCCAACCAATATTTTGGTTAATTAATAAACCAATTCCTCCAGCCCCAACATATCCAAGAATTGAAGCGTAGCGCACGTTCCCTTCAAAGTTATAGAGCGTCGTTGAAATAAAGTTTGGCATAATTTGTGGAATAATAGCATATCTAAAGGCCGAAGGGTTTGTATGCCCCATTGAAATAAGTGCTTCATAAGCTTTCATATCGGCTCTTTCAATCGCTTCATAGGTCAATTTACCAACATAAGAAAATGAATAAATGAAAATCGCTACCGTTCCGGCAAATGAACCTAAACCGAAGAAGAATGTCGCAATTAAAGCCACAATTAATGAAGGTACAGTTCTCATTAAACTAAATATAAATTTCATAATGCCTGATGTAATTTCATTCTTATTAATGTTCTTGGCTGCTATAAAAGAAAAAGGTAAAGAAATAAAAGCGCCTAAAAATGCACCCAAGAGTGACATTTGAATTGTTTCTAATAAAGGATCGATTACTTTTGGAATATAAGCCCAATTTAAGCGAATCATTTCACCCAAAATGACAAAGAACTGATGGCCGTTTCGTAATAATGTTTCCAACTTAAAACCTGTTACTTGAACCGAAACATAAGTGAATCCGATAATAAATAATAAAATAACTATTGTCCAGGAACGCGGTTGTTGGATTTCTTTTCCATTTGATAATTTATAAGTTTTGCGTTTCATATGAATCCGTCCTTTCTAACCAATTATTTCTGATTTATAGTTTTCACCGTAAATAGTTCTTAAGACATCATCGTTCACGCCAGAAGATGGACCATCATAAACAATTTGACCAGCATCAATTCCGATAATGCGATCACAGTATTGTAATGCCATATCGACATCATGAATGTTGATTAGGAAAGTCATATTCTTTTCACGATTAATTTTTCGGAAATATTCCATAACATCCACCGATGATACAGGGTCAAGTGAAGCAACCGGTTCATCCGCTAAAATAATCTTAGGGTCTAAAACATTCGTTCGAGCTAAAGCTACACGTTGTTGTTGACCACCTGATAATTGGTCAACACGTGAAAATGCTTTGTCCAAAATATCAACATTATCTAAAGCTTCTAAAGCTTTAATTTTTTGTTCTTCTGAAAACTTCCCAAAGAATGTGTCCCAAGCATTTAACTTAGGTACGAATGCTTTTAAGACATTGTTGATAGCTGTATCACGTGTAATGAGGTTAAATGACTGGAAAATCATTCCGATATTAAAGCGGAAATCACGTAGTTTTTTCCCCGAAAGTGAACTAACAGAGATACCATCAACTTGAATATCACCTTCTGAAATATCAATCATTTTATTGATTGTACGGATGAATGTTGATTTACCCGCGCCAGAACTTCCAATGACTGCGATTAATTCTCCTTGTTCAATGTTGAGGTTGATATTTTTTAAACCAACGGTCCCATTATCATAGACTTGCGTTACGTTATTAAAAGTAATCATAAAACTTCTCCTTTTATTTTAAAAAGAGAACTCCTATATATACAGAGGCCTCTTTATTAGCATTATAGTTTAGTTGTTGATTATTAAAATGTAAATTATTCGTATTCTCTGATAATTTCTTGTGCACGAACTGCTGGTTCATAATCTTCAGGAGTTGCAGTTTCGTATCCAATATGATTGTAGATAGAGATAACTTCTTGTCCTTCTGGTGTTTCACCAATGTTGATGAAAGCTTCTTGTAAAGCTGCGTTAAATTCGTCAGTCATAATATCTGAAAGTTTACTTACTGAAATCGTATCGTTCATAATATTATCTGTTACACCAATAACATCTGTATCTGTCCAGATATCATTTTCTGCTCCGAATTCATTTTGCCATTGCTCTTCATAATCAAGACGGGCATCTGCAAATCCAACTGCAACATCAATTTGTCCAGAAGCTAAACGACCCATCATTGTACCGTATGAATCCATTTGAACCGTGTTGGCTAAGTTATTAATGTTGTTACCGTCATAGTTTTCTTGTAACCACATGTAAGGGTAGATAAAGCCTGCTGATGATGATGGTCCCATAACGCCCCAGTTAGCAGAACTAATATCGTCCCATGATAACTCTTCGCCATTATTAACTTTTTCAGCTAATGCGCGACCTTTTTCTGAAGGTCCAGCATAAATTAAAGATTTGTAGTATGTTACTTGATCTTCAGTGTTTTCTGTTGGCTTATTTGCGTTCCAATCAGCCGGGTCTTCCGAGTCATTGGATAAACCATAACGTGTTGCAGTTAAGATTGGGTTAGCGTCGTCTGCATAAATAACATATGTAACACCAGGAATAAATCCAATGTCTGTAGTTCCAGCAGATAATGCTTCACCAACAGCTTCATATGAAGTTCCTACTGTAATATCAATGTTCTCGATGTCGTAACCTAAACCAGCCATTTCTTCTGTTAATAATTCTTTCAGTGGCTCAGTTTGAGTTAAGATTTCGTCAGGTTGTCGTGAAGGAACAAATCCAATTGAAAGCTCTTCAATCTGAATGTTACCATTTTCGTTCGTTACTTCTGCCGTGTCATCTGTCCCACAAGCTACTAATAACAACGAGCTAGCAACAACTGCCCCTAGCATTAAACCTTTTTTTGCAAATCCTTTAATACCCATAAATCTTACTCCTCCTAATATATACTTTAATATCTTCAACCTTTTCTAGTATAACATTATTATCTGAAATGATAAGGTTAAGATTGTAAATTTTCTGTCTTTTAGTAACTGCTCTTACTTTACGAAAGAATTAGTCGCTTGCAAAGAGATTAAAAGTTATATTTTATTCTAGTTTAAAAATTTGATTCAACGCAATATGCATTGGATGGATGTTTGTTCTCAAAAGCAATTGTAAAAAAGGCAATTATCACATATGATAATCGCCTTTCCGTTTATATTTCACATTATTCTGTTTCTACATCTAAATATATTTTTAGTGCTTTGTTTAAGAATTCGGCTGCACCTCGTTCGATTTTGTCGTAGTAGGCTTTGAAACGTTCATCTTCAATATACATGACACTCAAATTGTAATGTTTTTCTTTACCGTAATACCCTTCCGGCCAAGCTGCGACTATCCATTCATGATGCAATTCGCAAACTTCCTGAGCGAGTCTGCTTCTTGGATCGCCAAGTCTCGTTGCTTCTGCTAACTTTCTATCTAATTCATCATTTAATGCTTTAAAGTTTGCCATTTGAGATGCGGTTGTATTTCTTAATTTTTCGTTTGATTGATCAACAACTGCATTTCCATATTTTTTCCGAATCTCTTTTCCGAATTTCTCTTCATTCTCATCGACTACATCTTTTTTAAATGCTTCAAATTTTTCTTGTTCTGATATTTCAGGTCCACCTTCTTTTGCTTGAATCGTATTTTCAATCGTTTGGATTAATCGATCCAGACGCTTTCTTTGATTGCTCAAGTGCACAAGATGACTTTCCAGCGCCTCATGGATATCAAAGTTGTCTGATTGTAGAATACTTTTAATCTCTTCTAGGGGCATTTCGAGCTCTCTGTAGAATAGTATTTGCTGCAGCAAATCTACTTTCGACTGGCCATAAATGCGATAGCCACTTGAATTGATACGACTTGGTTTCAGTAAATCGATTTGATCATAATAGCGCAGCGTGCGTGCACTCACACCCGACAACTTCGCTAACCTACTCACAGTATACTCCATTTGCTCACCTCCATGTACCTAGTATAAACCTTTACGTTACGTCAGGGTCAAGTAATTTCTTTTGTGAAATAACTATAAGACTAGAATTCCGGAAAATAAAAATTAGTAGCCGAATTAGTGCTCAATTTCTGGAAAATAAAAAATAGCTGATTCTCTTCGAAAAGAAAATCAGCTATTTCATAATTGTTATACTGTTTCACCGATAATTCGGACTTCTGTTTCTAGTAGAACGTCGAATTGATCGAGAATGACTTCTTTAATGTGCTCGATTAGCTCAATATAATCTGTCGCAGTTGCTTTATTTATGTTCACGATAAAGCCTGCATGTTTCATTGAAATTTGAGCACCACCCCAGATTAAGCCTTGTAGACCTGCATCTTGGATTAACTTCCCTGTGAAATGACCCGTTGGGCGTTTGAAAACTGATCCACATGATGGGTATTCTAGCGGTTGCTTTGATGTACGTAAGAACGTTAATTCTTCCATGCGTTCTTCAATTTTATCTGCGTTACCTGATTTTAGTTTGAATGTCACACTTAACACAATGTCGTTTGTTTCTTGAAGTTTACTGTTACGGTATGTAAATTCCATATCTTCGTTTTCTACTTCAATTACTCGACCGTCTAGCGTTAAAATCGTAACTGTTTCAATAACGTCTTTAACTTCACCTTCGTAAGCACCGGCGTTCATGTAAACTGCGCCTCCTGTACTACCTGGGATTCCACATGCGAATTCAAGTCCAGTTAGTTCATACTCTAATGCTTTTTGGCTGACTTCAATAATTGGCGCGCCAGCTTCAACAATCAAGCGACTGCCATCTTTTTCAATGTTATTTAATTCAGTTAATATAACTGTTACACCACGGATACCGCCATCACGTACGATTAGGTTACTTGCGTTTCCTAAAATCGTTAATGGTAGTTCTTCTACTCGGACCCAGTTTACTACAGCTTCTACTTCAGCTACTGTCATTGGGAAGAATAATAGATCTGCTGGTCCACCTGTTTCAGTATACGTGTAGTTTGATAATGGTTCATTTTCTTTCACGATAAGTGAAGGAAATTGTTGTTTTAGTTCAGTATAGTCCACTCATATTATTCCTTTCAGCTAAAAATGTTTTAATTTCAAAACATTTTTGATACATACTTTCATATCATCGATGCATTAATTGTTGTTAAAATTGTTTCTACCCTTTAACTAACCCTAAGACTATAAGTAATATATCAACAATTGTCAAGATTGACTTTTGTATTAATAGCCTAACGTGATACTGAAAAAACCGCAAGAAAAAACACCTATCTGATTATTCTCAAATAGGTGTTTAAATATTTTTAATCTTTTGATTCTGATTTCTCGTCATCGTCTGATTGAGTATCGATTTCTGTTTCGTGTGCAAAATTATCCATGACAACATAATCTACTTCAATCATGCGCTCGTCATCAATATTTAGTAACACACTGTAAATTCGGCCGTTTTGTATTTCGCTCGTCGTTAAAACATAATCGTTTACTCGAACAGATACACGTTCATCTTCATCGGGTACATAACCAATGTGGTGGATAATATATCCAGCAATAGTGTCGACTTCTTCTGATTCAATATCTTCATCAAAATAGTCATTAAATTCGTCAATTAGGAGGCCACCACTTACGTAGTAGTTAAATTCGTCGATAATTCGAATATCACCTAGAGACGTTACGTCTGATTCGTCATCAATATCGCCTACAATTTCTTCTAACAAGTCTTCCATTGTAACGATTCCTTCTACCCCACCATATTCATCTATTAAGATGGCCATGTGTTGTTGTTCACGCTGAAATTCAATCAATAAATCATCCGTGTAAATCGTTGATGGTACAAGCATTGGGCGGTTTGCGATTTCTTTTAAATCAATATTTTCAAAACCATTTTCGCTTGCTGCTCTTAATAAGTTCTTAGAGTGTAAAATACCGATTACGTTGTCCTTTTCGTCTTTGTATAAAGGTATACGTGAATAAGGACTATCAATAACACGCGTTAAACTTTCTTCGTATGGCGCATCGACATCAATCATAATGGTATCAGTACGTGGAACCATCACCTCACGGGCAATTTTAGAATCTAATGAAAGAACACCTTCCATCATATCCAATTCGTCCATGTCAAAAACGTCGCTCTCACGACTCTGTTCGATAATAACGCGCATCTCTTCGCGGGTAAACTTCTCTTCTGTTTCAGTGAAGTCAATCGGCGTAACTTTTTGAAGTAAACCAGTTGATGCGGATAATAACCATATAAATGGTCTGAATACTTTCTGCGTAAATACAATAACACCACTTGTGCCCATCGCGATCGCTTCAGGCATTTGAAGTGCAATTTGTTTCGGGAATAGCTCCCCAAAAACGAGCGTAAAGTACGATAGAATTAATGTGACAATAACAGTCGCAACTGTAATAGCCCCTGTAAAATCCGGTAAATAGTCAGCGAAAACAACTGCAAAACTTGTTGCCGCCTGTGCACTGGATAAGAAACCAGCAAATGTAATCGCAACTTGAATCGTCGCTAAAAAGTCATCAGCATTTCCTAATAACTTTAATACTCGCTGTGCTTTCTTATCTCCTTCTACTGCATACTGATTCATTTTAGACTTGTTAATCGATACATAGGCAATCTCTGCCGCAGCAAAAAACGCGTTGATTAACGTTAAAATGATAATAACTAATAATTGGGACATCAGGGAACTCTCGGATGAATCCATATCTCAACTCTCTCCTCATAATATTTGTAAAATTTTATTTTTGAATAGTGAAAAGCGGTTTAGCTTATAATAAACTAAACCACTTTTACGTGTTACTACTATTATAGAGTAAGTCTCTATCATTGTGTAGTCATTATAATGAATATTTTATTAAATCTTTGTTGCTTTTTTCTGGTAACGATCAGCAAATCCTGTTTTACGTAGGATGAATTTAATAATCTCTACGAATACTACGATACTAAATGACGCAGCTAATACGATTACCCAACCATGTGCAGTTGGTGGTAGTGTAACGTCAAAGAAGTTGTTAATTCCAGGAATTAAGATAACTCCGTAAAGTAACACACCTGATAGTAATGACGCTCCGTTTAAGTATTTGTTGTTAAATGGATTTGAGCTAAACAGCGATCCAAAGATTGATTTCACGTTGAATGCGTGGAATAACTGGATTGTACCTAGTGTCGCAAAAGCTAATGTTTCAGCCATGTTAACATATAGGCTTGGATCCATTGCCGTTGTTGGTGCATATTGGAAACGAGCATACCAGTAAACAAATAGTGTCAGCGCACCCTCTAAAATACCTTGGTAACCGATACTTGGTAGTACTCCGTTTGATAAGAAGCTTGAGCCTGGTTCACGTGGTTCGAATTCCATGATATTTGCTTCAGAATCTTCCATACCTAATGCAATAGCCGGGAAAACATCTGTTACTAAGTTTATCCATAGAATATGAATGGGCTCTAGAATTTGCCATCCTAATAGTGTCGCGATGAATAACGTCAGTACTTCACCTAAGTTAGCTGATAGTAAGTACTGTACAGCTTTTTGGATGTTTGCGAATACTTTACGTCCTTCTTCAACCGCATGAACGATTGTTGCAAAGTTATCATCCGCAAGTACCATGTCTGAAGCGCCTTTAGAAACTTCCGTACCTGTAATCCCCATACCAACACCAATGTTTGCTTGTTTTAATGAAGGCGCGTCGTTAACCCCGTCACCTGTCATTGAAATAACTTTATCTTTTGATTGCCATGCACGAATAATACGCACTTTGTGTTCTGGCGATACTCGAGCATATACTGAGTATTTTTCAACATTTTGAGCTAATTCTTCGTCACTCATATTGTTTAATTCAGCACCTGTTAATACGTGCTCTTGGTTGTTTGTATCGTTTTCGTCTAAAATTGTTAAACGTTCAGCAATTGCTTGAGCTGTAATCGCGTGGTCACCCGTAATCATAATTGTACGGATTCCAGCAGTACGCGCTTCTTCAATTGATCCACGTGCTTCTTCACGTTCAGGGTCAATCATGGCTACTAGTCCTGCAAATGTTAAGTCATTTTCAAGTGTTTCTGAATTAATTTCAGCTGGTAGTTCATCAATAATCTTGTACGCTCCTGCAAGGACACGTAGTGCTTGACGAGCTAATTGTTCGTTAGATTCTAAAATATGTTCTTCATCAGCATCTGTAAACGCTGAAACTTCACCATTGTTGTATACGTTTGTTACACGTTTAATTAATTGGTCTGGTGCACCTTTAACAGCCACTAAGTAACGGCCATCTTCTAATTCGTGTACAGTCGACATTAATTTACGGTCTGATTCAAAAGGCACTTCAGCTACACGAGGTGTTTGTTCTAAAGCACTCTCTAGCTCAAATCCTTTATCTATTACGTATTGAATCATTGCAATCTCTGTAGGGTCTCCTACTAAATCACCATTGTTATCCGTATCTGCGTCGTTTGCGAAACTTGTTGAACGAACTAATGGGTGATCTAAATCCATGTCTTCGCTTGCGTCATGAATTTCACCATTATAGTAAACTTTTTCAATCGTCATTTTATTAACGGTTAATGTACCAGTTTTATCCGATGCGATAACTTGCGTACTTCCTAATGTTTCAACTGCCGGAAGTGAACGAACAAGGGCATTTCTGTCGGCCATGTTTTGTGTACCGATTGATAGGATAATGGTTGTAATCGCCGGTAAACCTTCTGGAATAGCTGCTACGGCTAATGATACAGCAACCAATAGCATTTGGTTCCACTCAATACCACGGAAGAATACACCCACTACGAATGTTAAAATAGCTACACCAATAATCATGTATGTTAATGATTTACCTAATTTTTCTTGGTCTTTTTGTAACGGTGTTAACTGAGATTCCGTTGTTTCAAGCATTGATGCAATGTGACCCACTTCTGTGTCCATTCCAGTACCTGTAACGACTGCTAATCCACGACCATACGTAACGTTTGTGCTTGAGAACACCATGTTGTTACGGTCACCGATTCCAGCTTCACCTTCGATCATTTCAGTATCTTTCTCTGATGCAACAGACTCACCTGTTAAAGCTGCTTCTTCAACTTGTAATGAGTTTGCTTCGATTAAACGCATATCCGCTGGTACTACATTTCCTGCTTCAAGTAATACAATATCGCCAGGAACAATTTCAGTACTCTTCATGACTTGGATTTTTCCATCACGGCGAACTTGTGCTTCTGGAGAAGCCATTTGTTGTAGTGCGTTGATCGCTTCTTCTGCTTTGTTTTCTTGGAATACACCCATAATAGCGTTTAAAACAACTACAATCATAATGACGACTGCATCTGATAAGTGCCCACTAACTAGCCATGAAACGACAGCAGCTACCATTAGTACAATAATCATGAAATCTTTGAATTGTGCGATAAACTTTTGAAACGTTGTTGTACGTTCACTTTCTTGAATCTCGTTTGGACCATGTTCCTCAAGTCTTTGTGCAGCTTCTTGCGAAGTCAGACCTGTTTTTACGTCGGTATCTAATTGAGTGATAACATCCTCTTTCGATTGACGATACGATTCTATATCTTTCATCTTTTCTTTTCCTCCTTAGTAGTTAGAACTCATTTCATAAGTCTTACCATTAAATAAAAAGAGACCTATGCAGACAGTTTCCCTAAAAAAACCGCAGCATAAGTCTCACTAATTAAGTACAGTACCAGTGGACTAGTTTTAATTCTAGTCACTTATCGTTGTTGATACTGACGAGGGTTCGCCCTCTAGTTACTCCCTTATGAATCATTCAGTTGAAATTATTATAATCAACTTTCTGTTTAAAATCAACCGTTAGACTGCAGTTTCATGCTTTATTTATAAACTTTTTTAGATAAACGTTTCCAATATTTTTTCGTAGCGTTTCCCTACAGCGTGAAATTCGACGTCTCTATGGTTCATGTTGTCTAATTTTGGTGTTAGCTTTATTTCTAATCGTTCATTTGGCAATTCATCTGGTGCAACGGATGACCATTCCACAACCGTTACTCCGTTGCCATCAAAGTACTCTTCTAAGCCTAATTCGCTGGCTTCATTTTCATCTATGCGGTAT
>CAMYQS010000004.1 GCA_947296835.1 uncultured Atopostipes sp. | reverse complement strand
GGCAACAGTTCCTCAACCCAACTGGAAACGACAAAACCAAATGTCGTCGGAATGGCATGCTTCGAATGCGTACGCCCCGGCATTAAATCCAATTTATGCTTCAACGCCAATTCCGATAACAAATCAATCGCTTCTATTATTATACGTGTAAATTCTTCATTCACTTTTTGTAAAATGAGAACCTGAGAAGATTGCTGAATATTTTGAGTGGTGATGCCATAATGGAAATATTTCTTCGTTAATGGTGAAGTGGGCTCGAGTACCGTTTCTACAAATGAATAAAACCCATGACCTATCTTTTTTAAGTAGGCATCATACGTTTCAGATGAAAAATTCTCAAATTGGACTTCATTATTAATTGCCTGTGCCGCTTCCTTGGGGATGATCCCTATTTCAGCCTGTGCGTTAGCAATGGTCTTTTCTAACATAATCCATGTTTTATATTTATATTCACTGGACAATAAATAGTCCAGATGATCGTTTTTTAACGTCAACGATTTTGAATCTTGTAAACCCATAACTTTTCCTCCTTTTATAATGTACTAAACCTTATCACTATTATAATACAGGAAGAGGAACAGACTTAAGTCTCTGATTTTGACCGCGGTCATTTACAGCGGACTTAGTCAAAAAAGAGTATTTGTTCAGACTTGGAAGCGTTTTATTGCTATATTGTTATTAACCACAAATAAATAAAAAATTTAAGGAGGAAGAATGATGAATAAAGAAAAGATTAGCCAAGAGGTTCAACGTTTCGGTCGTTCCCTATTACTACCTATTGCAATTATGGCACCAATTGGAATGATTTTAGGACTGACTGGAGCATTTGTCCAACCTTATATGGTTGAACGTGTCGCGTTCTTACAAAATGAGACGTTACAAACCATCCTTGTTAGTATGCGAAACATCTCAGATGTTGTGTTCTCCAATATCCCCGTACTATTTGCGATGGGTGTGGCTTATGGGATGACCCGTAACGACAAAGGGATAGCCGTTTTCAGTTCCATAGTTTCCTACTTTATGCTACACGGAACAATTAACGCCGTATTAGCAGCGACCGGAGAATTAGCCGATCCTGAAATCATGACCCAAGTTGGTCAAGGTATGGTGTTAGGGATTCAAACATTAAGAATCGATGTCCTCGGAGGAATTATAGCCGGACTTATTGCATCTTATTCAGCGGATCGATTCTATCGTCAAGAATTACCACTTGCCTTTGCGTTCTTCGCCGGAACGAAATTTGTTCCAATTATTACAGCAGTCTTCACAGTAGTTGTCGGATTATTTATTCCATTCATTTGGAAATACTTCGTTGCAGCTCTTACATCAATGTCAGGACTTATTCTATCTAAATTTGGTCCACCACTAAGTATTGCGATTAACCGATTACTCATTCCATTCGGATTGCACCACGTGTGGACAGCATTCCTACGCTTTACACCAGCCGGAGGAGTTTACAACATCGGTGGAGAAGAGTTCGTAGGTGTTCTTAACGCACTAAACGAAGTACTATTTAACCATGGTCCTGGAACAGAAGCTTGGGAATTAATGCCCGACTTAACACGATTTATGGCACAAAACCAGATGCTACTGACACTATTCATGATTCCAGCAATTGGTTTAGCTATGTATCACACAGCGTATGACGGAAACAAAAAAGCGGTTAAAGGAATTATTATTACATTAGTTCTAACACCTTTCTTAGGAAACATTACAGAGCCAATGGAGTTCTCATTCCTATTCATTGCGCCTCTTCTATATGTCATTTATATTGCCCTCGTCTCCATCGGTTCCTTCGCACTTGCTGCAATGGGAACAGCTGTTGGATACATTCGAGGAACCATCTTCGACTTTGCGATCTTCGGTTTACTCTATGAAGATACAAAATGGTACAACTTATTCATTGTCGGTATTCCACTGGCCATCATCACATATTTCACATTCAAGTACTTAATTGTGAAATGGGACGTCAAGACACCTGGTCGTGAGGGAGACGCCTCTAAGAACAGTGCACTACTCGCGAATCGTGAATACGATAAAATTGCTGACCTCGTCGTTGAAGGACTTGGCGGACGCGATAACATTGTGAATGTCGAAAACTGTGTAACTCGTCTACGTATAGACTTGAAAGATGCGAAGAAAGCAGACAAAGATATCTTAGAAAGTTCTGGATCATCTGGTCTATTCTTCCCATCGAAAAACCACATCCACGTTGTATTCGGACCACAAGTAGAATTTGTTCGACATGCAGTAGATGATGTATTAAAAGGCAACAGAACTGACGAAACAGACACAACGGTTTAATCACCGGTAATTAAATAATTGCAGCTCTCCCTAAATCTTGCTACAATTTGATTAGTAGATATTCTAGGGGGAGCTGTATGAGTTTAAGTCGCTTAGTCAATAATTTTAATTCTTTAACTGAAGTCGAACAAAAAATTGCTGAAAGTATTGTGAAAACACCTGAAATTTATACCAATCGCTCAGCTACCGATGTAGCGGATGGATTATTCGTTTCAAAAACGTCCATCATAAACTTCGCACAGAAGATGGGCTTTGAAGGTTTCAGCGAACTCCGCTATTACATTCAGACCGTTTTGAACGAAGAAAGCCAGCAACACCTCAGTACCTTTGATGAAATTAATACACACCTCCATCGCGAAGTACAAAAGACGTTTGATTTAGTGCGCGAAGAGGACCTAATTGCTTTTATTAAAAATCTAAAAAATGCAAAGACAATTTATATCCTGGCTCGTGGTATCACAAAACAGTATGCGACAGCATTCGCTTTACAATTACGCATGCTAGATATTATCGCGATATTCGTAGACGACTATAATTTAATAAAAACGCTCCCAAACACATTAAAGGCTGAAGACACCTGTGTCATCCTTTCATTGTCGGGTAAAACGGATATTTTAGTCGAATTTACGAACCGAGCACTGGCACGAAACAGTAAAATTATGAGCATCACATCATTTGGAAACAACCCAATTAACCAAATGAGTGATTACACACTCAATTTTTACTCTGAAACGGAAGTACAAAAATACCGTGATTTAGATTCGCGGATGGGATTAAATATCGTCTTACAACAGATCATTGAATACTTAAAATTAGATAGATAGGATGATTTTTATGATTATAAAATCGAAAAAAATCTATACCCCATTACGTATTATTGATGGTTATATTAAAATAAATGACGGAAAAATTACCGAAGTAACGGCCGGCGAACCAGATGTTGGGCCAAACGAAGAAATAATCGACTACGGTGAAAACGTCGTTCTACCCGGCTTTATTGACCTGCATACGCATGGATTTGCGACAGGATCATTTACCCACGAACGGTCAGCAGAGTCTGTAACGAAGATGGCGCAAGCCCTTGTCACACAAGGTGTGACCTCGTTCCTACCGACGACTGGAGCGGATGCCATTTCAACCATACAAGGGATGTTGGCTGAAGCGGATGTCGCGATGAATGATTGGACTCCTGAAGTTGGTGCTGACATTCTAGGGATTCACCTAGAAGGCCCATTCATCAACAAAGCACACAAAGGCATGCAAAAAGAAGAACACTGTATCGATCCTTCCATCGAAATATTTGATGAAATGATTGAGCCGATGTCGATTGACCGCATTAAATTAATAACCCTTGCCCCAGAATTACCAGGCGCGAAAGAATTAATTCAATACCTTAATAAGAATGAAGTCCAAATTTCAATCGGTCATTCAGCCGCAACCTTTGATGAAATTAAAGCACTAAAAGATTACGGGATTGGCGGAGTGACGCATATGTTTAGTGGGATGAAAGGCTTCCACCACCGTGAATTAGGTGTAGCGGGATCAGCACTCTACTTTGATGATCTGTATAGTGAGTTTGCGAAACAATCTGGGTTAACTGTCCTACCAGAAGCAGTAGACTTAACGATTCGCATAAAAACACTCGACCGCATCACGTTATGTACGGATACAGTCGGGCTGGGACAAGTCGAGAAATCATTCTATCACTATATCCGTGAGACGACCTTCACCCCAGACGGTGACCACATCATCTTGAAACATGATGACGGTACCGAGGAACGACTCGACAAAAACTCCATTGAAGATATGCTAAGTGTTGAGATCGGCTATTTAGAATCCGTTCAGAACTTGATGAAATGGAACAACCTAGACTATGCCGATATTATGAAAATCGCATCAGAAAACACAGCGAAATATATCAACGTCTATGACCGCAAAGGCTCGCTAGAAAAACATAAAGACGCAGATATTATAGTCCTAGATGAAGACACAAATCTAGTACAGACATATGTATTAGGTGTACCACAAGTTTAATAGAAATTAGGAGAGCGCCTTGAAAGAGGTGCTCTTTTTATGTATTTGATGTCTGCATAGATTTGTGTTTTTTATAGATTTTATTTAATTTACTAATATAATTTCAAAATCTATGTGCAAAAAAACAGGCAACCAAAAGTATTCAATGCATACTTTTGATTGCCTGTTTAATTTATCGTTATTTAATTTCTCAAGTCACAAATTCTATAGTAAATCCATAAATCTCTTACTGATATTCTCTGGTGTGAAGCCAAACTCTTTAGCTAAGTCATCACCATTACCTGATTCACCAAAGTGATCGATTGTCAGAGATTCACCTTTATCGCCAATATATTTTCTCCAGCCTAACTCGCTTCCCATTTCAACAACTAAGCGTTTTTCTAAATGGCTAGGTAGGACTGTTTCTTTATATTCATTGGATTGTTTTTCAAATAACTCCCAGCTTGGCATACTTACGACCCTTACATTAATTTCTTTATCTTCAAGAATTTTCTGAGCCTTGAGTGCCAATTCGACATCTGAACCGGTAGAGATAATAATCCCCTCTTCAGATCCAGCTGCTTCAGACAGTACGTAGGCACCTTTTTTAACACCTTCTACTGAAGCATTTTGGATGACTGGTACATCATGTCGGCCTAATAAAATTGCTGTTGGTGTTTCTGCTGAATTAATTGCGATTTCCCAGGCAGCTTTTGTCTCGTTCGCATCCGCTGGTCGGATCACAGTTAAGTTTGGCATAGCTCTTAAGCTTGAAATGTGCTCAATTGGTTGATGAGTTGGACCATCTGGACCTAATAAGAAACTATCATGGGTAAATACATAAGTCACAGGAAGTTTACTTACCGCTGACATACGAATGGCCGAGCGCATATAATCTGAGAAGATTAAGAATGTTCCTGAGTATCCTTTAATACCACCATGTAGCGCAATCCCATTAATAATCCCTGCCATTCCAAATTCACGAACACCAAAGTGAATATTGGAACCACTATAGTCTCCCTTAGTCATGAAAGTACTATCAGCAATTGTTGTCTTATTCGATGAAGCCAAATCTGCTGAACCACCAATAATTGCTGGCACTTTTGAGGCGATATGATTTAGAATCATTCCTGATGCTGAACGAGTTGCAATATAATCTTCTTTAAATTCAAGATCAATTGCTTCAATTTGAACATTACCTGAGAAACTATCTGTTAAGTCTTTAGCTAGTTCTGGATACTCTTCAGAATAAGCATCAAATAATTTATTCCATTCATCCTCAGCTTTCTGACCTTTTGTAACAACCTCTTTTAAATCTTCGGCAACTTCAGTAGGTACTTCAAATGCTTCATATTTCCAACCATAAGTTTCTTTTGTTAAATTCGCTTCTTCCGTTCCGATTGGGTCACTATGAATCTGCTCTGTTCCTTGTAAGTTTGGTGATCCATAACCGATAACCGTTTTAACTTCAATTAAAGTCGGTCTTTCATTATCTGCTTTTGCTTCCTCAATTGCTTTACTGATTGCTTCTAAATCATTACCATCTTCAACTAATAATGTTTGCCAGCCCATCGTTTCATATTTCTTTTGAACATCTTCAGTATTAGCATGGCTTACTGGTCCATCAGAACTAATATCATTAGAGTCGTATAAGACGACTAACTTACCTAACCCCAATGTACCGGCTAGCGACATTGCTTCTTGAGCAACACCTTCCATTAAATCGCCATCTCCACAAATTGTATAGGTGTAGTGATCCAAAACATTGTAATTTTCTTTATTATACTTAGCTGCTAAATGTTCTTCTGCAATGGCCATACCAACTACTGTTGAAATCCCTTGCCCAAGTGGACCAGTCGTTGCTTCTACTCCAGGTGTATAGCCAACTTCAGGGTGTCCTGGGGTTTTACTACCTAATTGTCGGAATGACTTTAAGTCATCAATCGTTACATCATACCCCATCAGATGCAATAGAACATATTGTAAAATTGAACCGTGTCCAGAGGTTAAAACAAATCGATCTCGGTTAATCCAATCCGGGTTTTTAGGGTTATAGTTCATAATATCTCTGTAAATTTTATAGCCCATTGGAGCTGATCCTAATGGCATTCCTAAGTGACCGTGTTGCACATGTTCCACTGAATCAATAGCTAAAGCTCTAATGGTGTTCACTGAAAGTTCTGATACATTTACTTTACTCATATATTTTATTCTCCTTATAGTATATTATTAAAATATTGATTTAAAGAAATTTCCAATATAGTAAATTAGTAATCCAACAATTGAAAAGTCTGTCTCTGGGAAAGCTGAACCTGTTAATCCGATATCTGCCATGATTGGATAAACTACAGCTGGACCGACAGAGATTAAAATACCAACTACGAAACTACCAACAATAGCTCCTTTCCATCCACCAGTTGCATTACCAAATACTCCGGCAGTTGCTCCAATAAAGAAGTATGGTACCGCAACGGGGATAATTACTGCAGTTCCTATTGCTCCATAAACAAACATCATTAATAATCCACCTGCATACGCTGATAAGAAACCGATAACTGTAGCTGTTGGTGCATATGGGAATACAACTGGACAGTCTAGTGCTGGTTTAGCATCTGGAATTAATTTTTCTGAAATTCCTGAGAATGCTGAAACAATTTCACCGAGTAGCATTCTAATTCCTGTAATGATGACATATAGCGCTGCTGCAAATACTAATCCTTGAATTAATGGGAATACCAACCAGTGCATACCACCTGAAATTTGTGTTGTAAATTCTTTACCTGCGGCTAGTGCTGCGATATAGAAGAAAATTATCATCGTAACTCCTACACCAACAACATAATCTTTGAATATATTTAACCATGATGGCAAGTTTAAATTTTCTGTTGAATCTTCGGGCTTACCGACTTTTGATCCAATCCATCCTGCAATTGCATAACCAACTGTACTATAATGTCCAATCGCAACATCATCACTTCCAGTAATTTTTCTCATAACCGGCTGACCAATTGCTGGGAAAATTACAGCAAAGAATCCTAAAATTATTCCGCCGAAAATCATTGTCATCGCATTTCCAACACCTAAAGCTTTAAACATAATTGTGATTAATGCTGCAAAATATAAGTTATGTTGACCAGTTAAAAAGACATACTTGAATGGTGTAATTCTTGCAAAAAATAAGTTAAATATAAATCCTAATAACATTACAATAGCTACTGTCGATCCAAATTGTTCTTGCGCAATAGCAGTTACTGCTTCCGCTAATGGCAGTACACCATCTAATCCAAAACCTTCTGAGAATAATTCTTGGAAACTACCTAGGGCTGCTCCAGCTGCACCAGCACCAACATCAAAAATTAGAAATCCTACAATTGTTTTAATTGTCGATGTTAAAGCTTCATCCCATGGCGATTTTTGTAAAACGAGTCCTATTAGTGCCATTAATCCTACTAAAATTGATGCATTACCTAATAAATCAATAACAAATTCAGATATTTGTCCCATAACTTTTCCTCCTATTGTTTAATTGTTTTCTAAATACTCTAATAATTTCGTTTTTATTTCCTCTTTATCGGTTAGATTATCAATTCCAATGACATATTCATTATTGACTCTTGTTTTTACATCTTCTTTTAAATCACTTAATGTGATTAACAAATCACCATTAAACTGACTAATCGCATCTGTGTTATCGTGATAGACTTTTATAGGAAATCCATTTTCTTTTACTACTTGTTGTACCTTTATTTTCAACATCATGCTGCTCCCCATACCTGTACGACATGCTACTAATGCTCTTTTGTCCATTTTATACATTCCTCTCTTTTAAATAATTTATGACTTGTGAAGTTTCAGAAGCTATTTCTAAAACTTTGTAAAATTGTTTGTCATCAAGTAAATCAACTAATTCAGATAAACCTCTTAGATGTGTTGAATTATCTACTGCACTTAAACAAAATATATATTTAACTGGATCATTCGCTTTATTTCCAAATACTATTGGTTTATCTAAAGTAGTTATACCTATTGCGGCTTCAATCGCTCCTTCCTCAGGTCTTGCGTGAGGTAATGCTACATGTTTTGCAATAACAATATATGGTCCATTCTCTTCAGTATTTTGAATCATCGCATCTACATAATTGCTTGTAATGAACTCATTTTCTAAAAGTGGTTTGGCACTTTTCTTAATGGCATCTCTCCAATCGGTTGCACTTACTTTTAATTGTATTAAGTTAGGATTAATTAATTCACTCAATTTTGGCTGTCTCCTTTTTACATTGACATGTGAAATCTCGTTGTTTGAAATAAAGTTTGATAACTCTTGGATTAATCCTTCTTTATCAAAAATATTTGTGTAACTTTCTATAATTTTTATGATTGATCGAATATTTATTTTTCCTCTGGATTCTATTTTATTAATTTTTTCATTATAGCTTTCGACCAATTTTATTCTTTCAATATTGTTCATTAATGGATTCACAATAAATAATGGTTTTGTCGTTTCTATTAAAACTGTTGAGAAAATAACATCCACATCATCAATAATAGTCTCAAGCTGACTAATTGAAGCTGACTCTAAGAAATGAATAGATGGAAATAATTTAATTAATTCTTGATATAACAGAGCTGAAACACCCACACCACCGGGACACAAGATGATTCCGTTTACATTTTTATCGTTCTCAGGCACATCTTCAATTAAAAAAGTCGCAAAATGTATTGTTAAATAGGCAATTTCATCATCGGAAGTATTGTGCTGAAAACTTTGTTCTGAAACTTCTAGTATTTCTTTGATAATGATATAAATTGATCGATACTTAGAGATAATCTGTTCTTTTAAAGGATTTATCATTGGATATTGAAATTTTAAGCGGTATGTTGTCGGTCTAAGATGTGCATATAATTGCGAAAAAACTTTCTCTTGATTACTTAGCGATATTGCGTAGGACTTTCTCAATCTGGTAATGATTTTTTCGATTACTTCTTGTATTTGATAGAAATCTAAATGGTCTGGATCTGGCTTAGATGAGACATAGCTCAATAATAAGGAGGCTAGAAAACTATAATATTCTTTTTCAGTACCGCTTTTCTCTAGTATTCTTTTTGAAATTTCATATTCTTCAAATTCTTTCAAATTAATTTCCAAATTTACTAGAGTTTCTTGCATAAAATTATTTTGAATACTTTTATTTCTCTTTCTGTAAAAAATATAGATATATGAAATTATATTTAAATTGTTTTCTGATATTGTTTTATTAGATTCAAATAATGCTTCCGTTATATTATGTTTAAGCTGCTCGATATTATAAAAATCATTCGTAACCAATTTTCCATATTTATCAATTAAGTTATCATGCGTAATCATCTCAACAATTAATTTCATCATGAAATAATGAATGCTTTTTTCATCACCGACAATTTGATAACCATCTTTTCTGGAATAGCTGATATTTAAATTTTCGCATTTAATTGTTTCACGTAATTTATTTAAATCATTTTGTACTGTACCTCGACTTACTTCGAGTAAATCAATTAAATGGTACATTGATATAACCTCTATATTGAGATAGATATAAATATATATCAGAGCTTGTCTTTCTTCTTCACTCAGTATGTAATTAAATTTTTCATGAGAGAGAGTTGACAAGATAGCGTTTACATTATTGTTTAAAGAAATTGCTCCATCTTTGATTCGAATAATATTGTTATATCCATTACTTTCTAACCAATAATTTATATTTTCTAAACTATAATTGATTTGTCGTTTTGAGAGTTTAGATTTAGACATCAATTCTTCAATCGATATAATATCATGGCTTAACAATATCTTTAATATATATAACGAATTCTGTTGTAACATAATGACCTTCCCCTTGATTAAAATGATACGGCTATATGCAATTAACATCAATACCGCTTGTAGTTAATCTTTGTTCTTGAAAAATACAACATTTGTTCTGAACATCAAACTTATACCAGTCTATCGTTTTTGTATATCTACTTATAAACTTAACCCCTCTTAAAAATTTCTTTAACATTACAATAGTACAGAAGTTTGCTTATATTACTTAAAGTTTATGTATAATTTTATCGTAAATGATTTCGTATTTTCTCATTCCTGTATGTAGCAACTTTCGGTATAGGCATTCAACTGTAGAAGAAATCAATCCAATACTTTCTTGTATATAAAAAGAACTCTTTCAAAGTATTTGTACTTCAAAATGAGTTCCATATTGTGTTTATAGTATTATATTCTGTTACACCATTACTAAAGTATTGATACCCTCTACTGATGTTGTTTCGATTAATAAAAGCTTAGCAAACTGTCATTTGGAAGAGATTATTTTCTTTCTTGAAATACAAATAAAAAGCTGTCTATTATGATAATACCTGCTATCCAGGCGCAGATGTTAGAGTGATATCAAATTATTTTTAAAAAAACATATATAGTCGAGAATATAAAAGTATATTGCTAATATAATCTTCAAAAGTTAGAAGTGAGGTTCTTTCTTTATTCATTAATCTATGACCTTATTCCCAAATATTTATGAGAATAAATGCATATTTTTTTAAAAAAAGGTTCCTATTATATAATATAACGTTTAATAATTCCTTATTATTACTTCTGGAATACTTAATTTATCTCTTAATATTGTGTTTGCGATAATAATTTCTGCAACATCATCTGGATTCATTAAATGATCTGATTGAGTTTCTTGTTCTGTTCCAACCCAAAATGGTGTCCCCATTCCTCCTATATAAATTCCATGAATATGGATATTCGTATCTTTAGTTTCTTTTAGGATACTTTCAGTAAATCCTTTGACACCAAATTTACTTGCACAATATACTGTTTCATTAACTTTACCTTCTAGACCTGCTGTCGATATGATATTAATTATTGATCCTTGATTCTTTTTCTTCATTGCTGTAAAGACTTGCTGTGTACAATATATCGTACCTTTTAGGTTTATATTGATCATTTTATCCATTTGCTCTACATCTAAATTTTCTAGTAATTCAAAGTATCCCACCCCTGCATTATTGACCAAGATATCAATATCCCCTTCAATATTAACAATTTTTTCAAAAACTTCATTTACTTCTTTGTATTTAGAAACATCTAACGTATAGATAGAATAATTCTCATTTAAAAATGATGCTCCCACTAACTTTAATTTTTCAAGTGTACGTCCTAATAAAATTACGTGATAACCTATTTTATTGTACTGAACTGCTAATGAAGCACCTAACCCACTACCGGCACCCGTTATAGCTACAACTTTACTACCCACACTTTTACCTCCAATCATATTTTCATAAAACAAAAGACCGCTCTCAATTATCAAAATTAAATACACGGTCTTTTAAAATTATTTTTTCGCACCTAATGCTAATGATATATCTTTTGCAGTTTTCTTCAGAAGCTCTATTGTATTTTCATTGATGTTACCATTTTCTTTTATTGCAGTAATTGAAATAGCAGCAATAATATTATTACTATTATCAAAAATTGGTGATGCAATACCGTATACTCCTGGTTGTAGTTCTTCATCAATTAATGAATAACCATTCTCTGAAACTTCATTTAGTTCATCTACATAGGCTCCTAGACTTCTGAGCTTCATATTAAATTTTGAGTCCGTCTGAATATTACTATAAACGCCCTTCAGACGCTCAACAGGATGATATGCTAAAATTGCCTTGCCTGCTGAAGTTAACAAAGCTGGCATTCCCACGCCCTTCTTAATCATCAACTGCATGAATGTTGAACTTTCAACATAGTCTATCGTAAGAAGTCTATCTCGATGTAATACACTTAAAGCAACAGTTTCCCCTACTTCATTAGCTAACGACTCCATATATTCATGCGCCGTAACACTCAAATGATTATTTTTTGAAATGTTATCACCCAATGTAATAGCCTGATATCCTAACATGTACTTTTTGGTGTCAGACGATTGGACGACAAAGTTATTCTTTTTTAAACTTTGTAGAATTCTATGAGCAGAACTATTTGGAATACCGATGACTTCTGATATTTCTGAAACAGTAAGTCCATTTTCTTCTTTGCTCAATAGAACCAATAAATTTATTGTTCGATCTATTAGTTGCATATATATCCCTCATTTACAAATACTCTTTAGTTAATGATACTACACTTTCTAATGCTATTTCTAACATCTGTATTTGATAAGGAGAAAATTCATGAATCCATTCATCAGTAGCTCTGTTACCATGAACCGCACAAATAACACCGGAGAATACTCCAAAAACATTTGCTAGAGTAATAATTGTCTCAGCTTCCATTTCAATGTTGATGATATTCATATCACGAAGTTCTTCAATTCTGTTTTCGTCATAAAAGCTTTTACCGGCTGATTCTCTAGCTTGACCCGCGTAATAAGAACCAACTGATGCTCCTATTCCAGTATGATATTTTACGCCTTTATCCTTACTAGCTTCTACTAAAGCATTCACTACTTCGAAGGATGCTACCGCTGGGTATTCAACTGGTGCATAATATTGACTAGAACCGCCTAGTCTCATCGATCCAGTCGTGATAATCATTTCACCTGGTTTAATATGTTCTTGGATAGCTCCAGTTCCACCTACTCGAATTAACGCTTTTGCGCCTAATTGGATTAACTCAATAATAGCAATTTCTGTAGATGCTGCACCAATACCCGTCGAACAAACACTAATAGGAACGCCTTTATATGTACCTGTTCCAATTACATATTCACGGTTTCTAGATAAAATTTCAAAATCATCACATAGATCTTTGAAAAATTCTACACGACCGGGATCTCCCGGGAGCAAAACAATTGGTGCTATTTGACCCTTTTTAACTTTTAAGTGTGGCATTTTTCCATCCACAATAGGGTTACTTGCTGATATTTCCATGTCCTTAATCATTTCCTCTCTTAAAAATGTACATTTTAGTAAATATTCTTTATTTTCTTTTCATCTCTTAATCTTTTAGCACCTACAATAACTGATCCTAAAATTGTCATTAGATAAGGTAATACAGATGCAAATTGTGATGGTAATCTAAAGGATTGTGCTAAATTACCAAACGCCATCGAAATTCCAAAAACAATTGTTGCTATCATCGTTCCAAAAGCATTACCCCCACTCAAGTTCTGAGCAGCTATACCAATGAAACCTCGACCGGCAGTTATATTCGTAATAAAGTAAGGCATTTGAGCCATTGATAGATACATACCCCCAAACGAAGCAATTACTCCACTTATCAACATAGCTATTAGCTTTGTTTTCTTAACATCAATTCCGGCTGCTTCTGCTGCTTCTGGGTTTTCACCTGCCGCTCTAATTTGTAGACCTAACTTTGTTCTATAAATTAGGTAATATACAAAGAGAACTGTAAATAAACCTAAATAAGATAGAGCATTGTGTCCTGAAATAGCCGGACCAATTACAGGTATGTTTTCAATTAAAGGAATGTGAATATCTGGAAATGTTAAACTAGCTAAGATTGACGTATCTAGTTTTCGTCCAGTTAGTAAAAATACGATAAACACTGTTCCGGCTGTCCCGAACATATTCAAAGCTAACCCAGCTAATAAAGGTGTCGTATCTAAATAGAGAACGAAATAAGCAAAAATACCTGCAATCGTTAAGCCTGATAGAACACCAACTAACATCCCGATGAGTAGACTCTGCGTGTATGCAGACGCTAATACTCCACCAAGAGCTGCAAATAACATCATCGCTTCATATCCAATACAAAGGATATCTGCTTTTGCTCCTACTACAGCTGCCATCGAAGCAAATAAAATAGGCGTGGACATTCTAACGATAGAAAAAATAAATGCCACTGAAAAAATATGTTCCAACATTTTATTTCACTCCTTCTTCTACTAATCTTGATTGAGAATTTTTAACAATTGCTTTGTGTTCCCATGATTTCAAGAATTCTTTTGCTGCGATAAAGATAATAATAATCGCTTGAACCATTTCAATTAATTCTGGAGGTATGTTTGACGTTAAGTTAAGTGTATCTGCTGAAGTTTGGATGTAAGCTAAAAACAATGTACCTAAAGGTATTAACTTAGGATTGTTTCGACATAATACGGCAATCATCATACCGTCCCAACCATGATTGGTAAAACCTGAATACATAAAACGGTTGTAATTTCCTAATACTTCAACTGACCCTCCGATTCCACCTATCATACCCGCTAACAGTGATACACTTAAAATTGTTTTTTCTACATTAATACCAGAGTAATTAGCAAATCGTGGGTTACTTCCTACTGCTTGCATTTTGTAGCCAAACGTTGTTTTATTTATCAAGAATGCAGCAAAAAACACTACAACAATTGCTATAATTAAACCTGTACTAATACGTGAATTAAATAATTTGGAGAGTATGGCAGATGGTTGAAAAGCATATGAACCTTCAAAACCAGCACTTGGATCTCTTAATGGATTTAAAATAAAATACAACCCTAAATGCAATGCTACGTAGTTCATCATTAATGACGTAACAATCGTTACTGAATCAAATTTTGTATATAATAGCCCAGGAATCCCCATAACAATGGATCCAACAATACCACCGGCTAATATAGATAGAATAACGTGAATTACTGGTGGAATCCCAGGTATTACTGCAACAGCTGTAGCCGCTACTCCACCTGCAAAAAACGCACCTTCGGCACCTATATTTATTTGACCAGCAGAATAAACCAAACTAATAGCAATTGCAGTAAACAGTAATGGAACTGATTTAGAAATAACTGTTATCATACTACTTGAATTTCTTAAAGGTCCTACTAGTAAAGTTAAAAAGTCGGTTATTGGTTGATCACTTACAACTAAAATCAATAAAAATGCGATGACTAGTGCGATTAAAATCGCAGTTGTTGTTCGAATTATCGTAAATCTTGATTCAATTTGTTCTGTATTTCGCTGTCTCGGTAATTTAACCATTAGAAACCACCCTTTTTATTTCACTTTCTGTCTGTTTTTTAATCCCTAGCATATATTCTCCGAGAATAACTTCTGTTAAATCTTCTGCATTATCAAAATAAGCAACAATTTCTCCTTCGTATAAAACAATGATACTGTCACTTATTGATAATAACTCAGATAAATCTGCTGAAAAAAGTAACACAGCTGTATTTAACTCATCTCTAAGTGAAATTATTTTTCTTCTAATCAAATCTGCAGCACCAATATCAATACCACGGGTTGGCTGAGAAACAATTAGTAATTCAGGATTAGAGCTAAATTCTCTCGCAGCTACTACCTTTTGAATGTTACCACCAGAAAGAGTACGTACTGCTGAATCTCCATCATTCGTTTTAACACCAAATTCTTGAATTAAATCAATAGATAATTTCTCAATTTCATTATTTTTCAATACACCTATATTGGAAAAATCTTCTTTCTCAAATCGATCTGCTATTAAATTTGTTTTTACAGATTGATTTACAGCAACACTTGTAGTCATACGATCTTCATGAACGATAGAAACATTTAGATTTCTGATATCAATAATATCTAAATCGTTAATCTTCGTTCCTTTTACTGATACAGAACCTTCTTTAATGGTTCTAATACCCGATAGATTATCTGCAAGTTCTGATTGACCGTTACCTTCGATAGCTGCAATACCTAATATTTCACCTGCACGAACGTCAAAGTTGACTTTATTTAAAACTTTTTTACCAAAACTATTAAAATCTGTCAATTCCCGTACTTTCAGTATGGATTGCATCGGTTTTGCTTTATCTTTTTCAATATTAATGTCAACATTTCTTCCTACCATTAAGTTCGATATATCTGATTCAGTGACATCATCTATTTTTTTTGTAACAATCGTTTTCCCGTCTCTTAAAACAGTAATGCGATTACACAATCTCTTAACTTCATTTAATTTATGTGATATGAAAACTATTGAGTAACCTTCATTTTTCAAATCAATTAATTGATCAAACAATTCCTCTGTTTCTTGTGGAGTTAACAATGCAGTTGGTTCATCTAATAATAGTATCTTTGCCCCGTGTAGTAACATTTTCAAAATTTCTACTCGTTGTTTAAATCCAACGGATAAATCTCGTACTTTAGCATATGGATCAACAGGCAGTCCAAATCTTTTACTAACCTTTTGGACTCTATCAACAGCAGTATCTTTATCAAAAGAAAGAATATTTTTTACTGGTTCTTGTCCTAAAACCATGTTCTCAGCTACAGATAAGGATTCTACTAACATAAAGTGTTGATGAACCATTCCAATCCCATACTCCAAAGCGTTAATCGGATTAGCTATTGAGACTTTTTCTCCGGCAAGTTTAATATTTCCATTTTCAGCAGTCTCTATTCCAAATAGAACCTTCATTAAGGTAGTTTTTCCTGCTCCATTCTCTCCAACCAATCCGTGAATTTCTCCTTTTTTCAAATTAAAATTCACATCTTCATTCGCTATAAATCCATTTGGATATATTTTAGTAATATCATTCATTGATAGTATCTCACTACCAATCGATACATCTTCTATTTTTCTCAAAAATTCATTCATGTAATCCCTCTTCTTTAAAAAATAAAGCTCCAATTACATTGGAGCTTTATCATCTTTATTCGATGCTTCCAGCTGTATTTGTTACTTCTTCTATTTCATCTGTAGATGCTCCAAATGCTGAGGTTATTTCAATATCATCGTTAATTACTTGTTCTTCAATCTCTGCAAACTGTGCAGCAGTTTCATCATTAAGTGCACTTTGGGTAGACTCATTATTAATTAAGAACACTCCGCCATCTTTATATGAGATATATTGATGAGTTCCCCAATCTAATGAACCATCATTAATTCCTTCTAAAACTGGTGTTACCATTTTTGTATAATCTTTAATTACTGAACTTAATACATGCTTACCAGTTTCTGCTTCTACTCTGTCAGAATAGTCAAAGTCTACTCCGATAACATAGCCGTTTGCATCTCTAGCAGCTTCTGCGACACCTAAACCGTTACTACCAGCAGCAAACACTACATCTGCTCCTTGTTGGTATTGAGTTAAACCGATTTCTTTCGCTAAAGCGGTATCTGTATGGTTACCCACAAAAGAGTAAATAACTTCAATTGATGGATCAACAAAATTAACACCTTCAATATATGACACTAAGAAGTCTAAAATCGATGTCGATTCAATAGCACCAACGAATCCTACTTTTTTATCTTCATTTGCATATTCTGCATCACTTGTCGTAATTAGCGCAGCAATAGCTCCTGCTAAGAAACCACCTTGGTTTTGTAGTGCTTGAACCGAAATAACGTTTTCATTTTTACCGTCAGTAAAATCCATCTCAGTATCAAAAATAAAGAAGTCTTGATCTGGGTAAGATGAAGCGGTATTGGACAATGCTTCAATCATCGTTCCGAATCCTGTAACGATTAAGTCGTACTGTCCAGTTTCCGCTGCTTGCATTAGGGTAGTTTCAAATAAAGAAGTATCCATGTTCGCTTCAAAAGTATCTACTTTTCCGCCAACCTCATCTGTATAAGCT
>CAMYQS010000003.1 GCA_947296835.1 uncultured Atopostipes sp. | reverse complement strand
CCGTCTTTTTTTTTTTAATCCACTTGACTGCTTACGCGATTGCCTCTTGTGTGGTGGGCTCGGAGATGTGTTTATGAGACAGACATTCAGCTGCCCAATATAATCACTTAGCTTTTTCTGTTCCAAGTGATTTAATTTTGCTTGTTTCCCACGTTTTGACAAAATAATTTCTAGTGGGACCGAATGTGATTTCTTTTTTAACAATCCTTTTACTTTCGCAAAATCACTATCCCAACGAATTAATTCGCGGTCACGTGATGTACGATGGCTTCTTGACATCGCTAAAAAATAAATACTCTCAATTAAATTAGTTTTACCTTGAGCATTTTCTCCGATTAAAACGTTAATTGACGATGAAAAAGTTAATGCAGTCTGCTCATAATTTCGATAATTCTGTAATTCAATGTCTTCTAAATACATTAATTCCCTGACTCAGCGTTTGATTTAATCTCAAATTCACCAATATTAGTAATGCTGACGACATCGTTATCGTATAATTTCTTCCCTCTACGATTTTCTAATTCATCATTTACGAATACTTCCATTTGCTGCAAGAATGGCTTAGCCATGCCGCCACTTGAGATCAAATCTGCTAATTTTAGGAATTGACCTAGCGTAATGTACGTATCTCTTATTTCAATTTGTGTTCTATCCATCGGAAAAGCTCCTTTATCACTTACTGATTTTTCATACCTAATAATTATACCAAAAAAATAGGTAATTATCAATTTTAGCTCTGTTTTTAGGCTTAAATTTGGCGTGTGTTCAATTTTTAGGTATTTTAGTTAAAAAAGATATAAAGAATGCATAATGCCTATAAACAAAAAATAAGTGGATTTTTAGTAAAATCCACTTATCTTCAATATTATTATTTTATTTTTAAAATTAACGATTCGCTGTTGATGTTCGAATGGGTGTAATTAGTTGTACAAATTTATGATCATCTTCTGAATCGTTTGGCACGATAACGAATGGACGTAATGTTGAAATTAATTTAAGAGTAACAGTTCCACCATCAAAAGTGTTTAAAGCATCTCTTAAGTAGTCTGGGTTAAATGAAATCTCGATATCATCACCATTTAATGCATCGAATGGAACATCTTCTTCAACATATCCAACTTCTGGTGAGTTACTTGTTAATTGTAAATTACCCTCTTCAACTGATAATTTAATCACGTTGTTTTTACCTGCATGAGATAAAAGTGACGTACGGCCTACTGCACCTTTTAGTGTTTGAACATTTACTTCAATTTGTGTTGAAGACTCTCCAGGAATTAACTGATCGGTTTGAGGATAGTTTCCTTCAAGTAAACGAGAATAGAAATATGTGTCTTCAGTCATAAATAAGATTTGGTTATCCGCAATGGCTACACTAACTTCTTCAATATCATCCGTTAAGATTTTTGAAAGTTCTGTCAGGCTATTTCCAGGGATAACAATTTGGAAAGATAGATCTTCCGGTACATCAACAGGAATAATACGCTGACTTAGACGGTGACTATCTGTTGCTACTGCTTTTAGTTGGCCATCTTTGATTGTGAAATTCACACCCGTTAAGATTGGACGACTTTCATGTTTGGATACAGCAATAACTGTTTGTTCAATCACTCGTTTTAATAATAAGACTGGTAAACTAAATGATTCACTTGTATCAATTTCAGGTAAGTATGGATAACTTGCAGCATCTAATGCATTAATCGTGAAAAATGAATTCGCAGATGAAATTGAAGCTTGTAATTGCGTGTTCACTTCAAAAGTAAATGTTTCATCTGATAATTTATTAATAATATCTGCAAAGAAACGTGCTGGTTGTAAAACAATACTTCCAGTTTCTTCAATTGCTAAATTTGCAACTTCATCTTCTACAAATATTTTAGACTCAATTGAAATATCTGAATTACTTCCTGTAATTTTTAGATTTGTTTTAGTAACTTCTAATTTTAATCCAGTCAGTATTGGAATAGTTGTTTTATTTGAAATGGCTAATTGAACATTTCTTAGTTTTTTAAGTAGCTCTAAACGATTAACCGTAAATTTCATTCTATCAGCTCTCCTTTTTCAAAGTTTTTATCGTATTTAGTATAACATAATTATTTCATTTTTTTGTCTCAGAAGTCATTCGTTTACGCGCGCCTATATATTAATTATATTTAATAAATAATATAGTAATAGTAGTAGGGCCTGTGAATTCTGTGGATAACCGAAATTCAGTTGCAGTGACAGAGTTTTCCACTGTGGATAACTTGTGGATGAAAATGTGTCTAACTCTGAACTTATCCACACCTCAAAGATAAAAGTTTTTAAAAGATTTTATAATTTTTCTTTTAATTCGTTAATTTCACGTTTCGTTTGTGAGTCAACTTCGATTAAATTCGTGATTTTCTCATGGGCATGTAAGACCGTTGTATGATCTTTCCCACCAAACTCACTACCAATCTTTGGAAAAGAAGCATCAGTCAGCTCTCGTGATAAGTACATTGCAATCTGTCTAGGTGTTACAATCTCTTTCACACGGCGCTTCCCTTTAATATCTTCTACTTTAATTTGATAATATTTTGCTACTTCATCCATGATGCGACTAATTGAAATCTCTTTATCATAGCCTTTGATCATACTCTTCAAGGCATCAGCAGCAAGTCCTGTCGTGATTTCTTTGTTTTGCATCGTCGCATAAGCTTGCACACGAACCAATGCTCCTTCTAATTCTCGAATATTCGAATCGATCTGTCCTGCAATGTAACTTAATGTATCATTTGGCAGTTCTAATCGTTCAGCGTCAGCCTTCTTACGTAAAATAGCAATACGGGTTTCTAAATCAGGCGGTGTAATATCGACTGAAAGACCCCATGCAAAACGCGACACTAACCGTTCTTGCATTTTAGGAATTTCATTTGGCAGACGATCACTTGTTAAAACAATTTGTTTACGGTCGTCATAGAGCGCGTTGAATGTATGGAAGAACTCTTCCTGCGTCCCTTCTTTATCCGCAAAAAATTGAATATCATCTACTAATAGTAAGTCGACGGTACGGTATTTATTACGAAATTCTTCTTGTTTTCGATTTTGGATCGAGCTGATGAAGTCATTCGCAAAGGTCTCACTTGATACATATTTAACATTTTTATCTGGATTGATACTTAAGTACTGATGTCCAATAGCGTGCATAAGGTGAGTCTTACCTAACCCAACTCCCCCATAGAAAAATAGCGGATTATAAATGGTTCCCGGCTCTTCCGAGACAACTAAAGCAGCTGCGTGGGCCATTTGGTTTCCTTTTCCGATAACAAAAGTATCGAAAGTATATTTACTATTTAATTCACTCGATCGGCTATTTATACTCTGTGCACTTGAAACTTCTAAGGTTTCAACTTCTTCTATCTCTTGTTGATCCTGTTCATCTTTTGTAACAAAGCGTGGCACAATCTCTTGACCAGCGTATTCATAGATATATTCCACGATTTTTGTTGTGAGATGATTTTCCCAATATTCCTTATGTAAAGTTGTTGGGACCTTAATCGTAATTAACTGATTGGATACGGAAAGAACTTGTGCACTATCAATCCATGTATCGAAGCTAACCTTCGAAAGATCTTCTTTGAATTTATTCTTCAGAAAAATCCAAATTTCATTTTGATTCTCTAACACATGGCTTCTCTCCCTCTAATATAATGAGCACTTTATATTTTAGCACGTTTAGAAATAGTTTTCCACAGATTTGTAAAATTGTGAATATTTAAATCCAAAGGCTGTTTATTAGTTATCAACAGGTGGATGTGGACTGTGCATAACTATATTTTAGGAATACAAAAAAACTGACAACTGGGGGTAATCCACAAAAAACGAATATTGTCATATCAAAGTTATTGAGACTTATTAACAGGAATTGTGGATAAGTGGACAACTTAATACAGGGGCTGTGAACATCGAAATTTTGTGTAATTTCGTTGTGGATAATGTTGAAATGTGGATATGTACTTCACAGGGCATGTGGAAAACTATTACTGAAATGGGGAAATCTTTTTTTAGAATTATTTGCTCTAGGGTGTGGATATCTTTTGAAAGGAGAAAAATTTTTGGCTATTATTTCATAAAAACTGAAAATAAACCGAAAAAATAAGCTGATTTACTATATAATGTAAAAAATATATAGTTATAGGCATTGATTAATATGGTTAAATTGTGTAAAATAGCTTACGGTCAATGAAAATGCGAATGAAACTCTAAATTATATTGACAAATCAAGGTTTTTTTCATAAAATTATAAGGTCTGTTCGCTAGATGTTAATGTTCGCATTAACTTTAAATAAAACTTAACATTGATTTTTTAACTAACTCAGGAGGTGTTTGAGCATGTCAGAAGGATTAACATACAACCCTAAAAAACGTAAAAGAAAAAAAGTACACGGATTCCGTAAAAGAATGAGTACTAAAAATGGACGTAGAGTTTTAAAAAACAGACGTCGTAAAGGTAGAAAACATTTATCTGTTTCGTCTAAATAGAAAACGTTTGACTACTTAGTCATAGAGAATTCGTTTTAAAACATTTAAGCGACAGGATCTCATTTTTATGAGTGATTGTCGCTTTTTTTCTTAATTAGAGAATACTTACAAGATGAGAGGGGGAAGTAAAGATGCGAAAAGCGTATCGTGTGAAGTCAGAAAAAGACTTTCAAAAAGTATTTCACCAAGGTGAATCAAAAGCGAATCGTCAATTTGTGGTCTATAAACTTCCTAAAAAAGAACAGAAACATTTTCGAGTAGGTATTTCTGTAGGAACGAAACTAGGCAATGCAGTATTGCGAAATAAAATAAAACGTCGAATTCGACATGCATTGACGGAACTAGGTAAAGAGAAAAAACTAGATCCAGAAGTCGATTTTATCGTAATTGCTCGAAATCCAGTGAAACAAATGGAATTTTCAGAAATAAAAAAAAGTTTATCTCATGTTCTATCGTTATCCGGGATTATCAAATAGCCTACCGTATTGTTCAATTTTGAAATCGTATACCAGAGAACTGAGGTAAATTATATTTAGGAGAGAAAAAAGTGAAAGAGTTTTACAAAAAGAATAAAAAAACACTCTTAATGTTCGCACTAGTCGCATTTGTCGTTTTCTTAAGTGCCTGTGGCCGAGCAGATGCAATTGGACCAGAAAGTGAAGGATTTTGGGATGGTCTCATCATCTACAATCTTTCTCGTTTTATCTTATGGCTTTCTGATTTATTAGGTGGAAGTTACGGTGCTGCAATTGTTGTCTTCACATCGTTAGGACAAATCTTGTTACTACCATTAACAAACTACCAACAGAAATCAATGGAAAAAACACAAGAGATTCAACCAAAAATGGATGCTTTACGCGAAAAGTATTCAGCACGTGACGAAGCAACTCAAGAAAAACTTCAAAGTGAAATGAAAAAACTTCAAGATGAAGCTGGCGTAAATCCTTTAGCAGGTTGTTTACCGCTGTTGATTCAAATGCCTATCTTTATTGCTTTATACCAAACTGTAACGCGTACACCAGAATTAGCAACAGGTAACTTTTTATGGTTAGAACTTGGTCAGCCAGATCCGCTATACCTTTTACCATTATTAGCTGCTGGTTTTACACTATTAAACACTTGGATGATGCAACATGGAAATCCAAACGCGAAGAGCAATGCATTAATGACATATATGATGCCTGCAATGATTTTCTTCATTACGTTTAGAGTATCAAGTTCATTAGCTTTATACTTCGTAGCATCAAACGCGACTCGAGTATTAATAACGTTGTTAACAAACAACCCATTTAAGAAACGTCGTATCTTAGAAGAACAAGCTCGCGAAGAAGAAGAAGCTGAAAGAAGAAGAAAAAGAGCGCTAAATCGTGCAAGAAGAACAGGTCGTAGTGTCAAAAAATAGTTTTTTGTATTAAAATATACAAAAGTACGATTCATTCGGATGGGGGATTAGACTCGTGAATAATAAATATGTTGCACAAGCACAAACTCAAGAAGAGGCAATTGATAAAGGATTAAAAGCTTTAGGGATTACGCTAGACGAAGCGATTATTAAAGTAGAAGAACCTGGTAAAAAAGGTTTCTTAGGAATTGGTCAAAAAGACGCAGTAGTTACTGTTGAACGAAAAGTAAAAACAAACGTTGTAGATGAATTCTTATCTAATGAACTGGACGTGGATAGAAAGAAAGAAACACCAAAAGCTAAAAAGGCCGTTCAAAAAGAAGAGAAACTTGAAGAAACAGCGGATGCTAAGGTTTCAGAAACAGATCCAGTGAAAGAAAAAGCATTGGAAGAAGAGTCTGAAATGAATAAAGAAGAAAAAATTCAAGGTCGTGACCATACAGAAGTTGAGTTAGTGGGAGAGAAACAAGAAGTTCAAAGCAAAGTTGATCATATAGACTACGCAGACGACGAAGATGTTGAAGAAGATGACGATGACTTTGATGAGTCAAAAGTAGCTGAATTAACAGAAGAAGACATTTACGAAAAAGATCAAGAAGCTGTTGAAGAAGTTCGCCAGTACTTGAAAGATGTTATCTTCGCAATGGGTATCGAAGACGTTGAAGTCTACACAAGCCGTGTGAAGAATAATGTGAAATACGATATCGAGACTGAAAATGCTGGTCTAGTTATCGGTCGTCATGGTAAAGTTCTAAATGGTTTACAGACATTAGCTCAAAACCACATTCACCAATTAGCGTACAGTAAAATTAATGTACGTGCGGATGCAGAAAAATACCGCGAAAGACGTAAAAATACGGTTGAAAACTTAGCAAATCGTACAGCTGAGCGTGTGATCAAAACAAACAAACAAGTGAAGTTAGATCCAATGCCGGCTCACGAACGTAAACAAATTCACCGTTACTTAAACCAAAATCCGAAAGTTAAAACACATTCGGAAGGACGCGAACCAAAGCGTTACTTAGTCGTTGAACCAAACGATTTAACAGACTAGACATTTCGAACTCCTTAGCTTCTGAGCAAATCGCTCTTAATCTGAGGAGTTTTTTTACATTCTAAGAAAATATAGGTAAAATAAATTAAAGTATTTTATAAGTAAAGGTGCAATGTTATGGACATGGATAAAGTCATTCAATATATTAATACAAATCGTGGTAATGGTCAGAAAGAAAGTCTAAATCGATTATTTAAACTGCTTGATCGCGTGGGTAATCCGCATAAAAACCTAAACTATATTCATATAACAGGAACGAACGGCAAAGGCTCAACTTCAGCGCTGTTTTATTCTGTTTTAAAAGAAGCCAATTTAACTGTCGGGATTTTTACATCGCCGCATTTAGAAAAAGTGAACGAACGCATTCGTTTGAATGATGACATGATAGCGGATGAAGATTACATTCGTATTGTAGAAAAGATCGAACCGGTTATTTTAGAATTAGAAGAAGAAATGAGCGAGAACTTCTATGCTTTTGAGCTCCTAACGACTGTTGCCTTTTTATATTTCCAAGAAAAACAACCGGATCTAGTGTTACTAGAGGCTGGAATCGGTGGGCGCTTAGATTCGACAAACGTAATAGAAGAGAGTCTTGTTTCTGTAATTACGTCTATTGGGTTGGATCATATGAAGACGCTGGGTAATACAAAAGAAGAGATTATATATGAGAAAGCGCAAATTTTAAAAGAAAATGATCGTTTAGTTGTTGGACCTGTTGAAGATAGGCTAAAGCCGATTGTTCGACAAAGAGCCGAAGCCGTTAATGGATTAGCGACTTTTATTCGTAAAGAAGACATCATCATTCATGAAACGACTTTGGAACAACAAGTCTTTGATTACAAAGATTGGAAAAATGTTACGCTCTCTATGGTAGGAACGCATCAAATTGAAAATGCCTGTTTAGTCTTAGAAGCCTTCAACACATTGAACGCAAGAGGTATTTTCATTTCAAAAGAAGCTGTTTTAAAGGGCTTGAAGAAAGCACATTGGCCAGGTCGTTTTGAAAAAGTGTTAGATGAACCGCTATTTTATATGGATGGAGCGCACAACGAAGCGGGCGTTAAACGACTCGTTGAAACTTTAGAAGAAACATTCCCGGACAATAAATTTCATTTTGTGGTTGGGATGATGCAAGATAAAGAATACGAAGTCATGTTGGATCAAGTCCAACACTTAGCCAAAGAGTTTATTTTAGTTTCACCGGATCCATATCGAGGATTTGATGTTGATGCAGTCGCTGAGATGTTACGTGGAAAAGGACATCAAGCGATTATTAAATCGGATATGGCAGACGTTTTAACTTATATAGAGAATGAAATTTCAAAAGAGGATACAGTTATTCAATTTGGATCGCTGTATTTGGTCGGTGACGTGAAAAGGTTAATAAAATAAAAAGGAAGAGGGTAAAAATGGTAGAAGTTGGCGATACACTTACATATGCCCGTGTATTTACGAAAGAAGAAGTCTTACAGTTTGGCGAAATTACAGGTGATAAGGGAAGACACCATATAGTCGAGGACAAACAAGGTCGTTTGGTCGTGCATGGTTTGCTAACTGGATCCCTTCCAACAAAATTAGGTGGCGAATTTAACTTACTCGCAAACAAGATTTCATATAACTTCAAGCGCCAAGTTTTTACGGGGGATAAAATTGACTGTGTAGCGATTCTAAAAGAAGTCAATCATGTCAAAGAGGGTCGAATGGACATTTATGGTACGTTTGAATGTAGAAACCAAGATGGCGTCAACGTATTAGATGGCGATTTTGGTGGAGTAGTCTTTGACTAAATCATTTTAAAATAGGAGAGGAGGAGAAACATGCTAAAGAAATTTGGAAATTTTGACGAAATGATCACACCTGGAATAATCAAAGTTATTTACTATATTAGTTTAGTTTTTGTCGGCATTCTAAGTTTAGTGATGTTAATGGGCGCAATGGCAGAAGGGGAACTATTATTAGGTTTACTTCTTGTTATTCCAATCGCTATTTTTGGATGGATCATGGTACGTGTTTACTGTGAATTAATCATGTTAGGCTTTAAAATCTATGAAAACTTAAAAAATATCAATGAAAAATTAGATCAAAAAAGTGATGAATTCAACTTTTAAACCATCATTTGAAAAGAAAAGCACTTTTTTAGTAACTATTTCCAGAAAAGGCTTTACATCTGAAAAAGCACGTGGTATATTAGTAACTGTAGTAAGTTTGTTAGCAAAAAGTTTAGTGGTAAGTTAAATCAAGTTCTATTAATTTTCCGTTTATTTTTTGAAACATTTTATTATAAATATTCGTGCAAAAAGCACAATGGAGGAAATTAATATGAACAACGGTACAGTAAAATGGTTTAACGCAGAAAAAGGTTTTGGATTTATCGAGCAAGATGGTGGAGAAGACGTATTCGTACATTTCTCAGCAATTCAAGACGAAGGTTTCAAAACATTAGAAGAAGGTCAATCAGTTAGCTTTGATATCGAACAAGGCGACCGTGGACCACAAGCAGCAAACGTACAAAAAAACTAATTTAAACCTTAAATCAAACACTCTAGTCTAACGGCTAGGGTGTTTTTTATTTTCATATATCGTTATTGACCGGATCGCTTCTATTGAAATAAGATTTAATTTTAGAAAACTGTGAAATGACCAATTAAATTAAGATTAATCTATATCGAAACACAATCATTAATGGTATAGTGACGTGAGAATCAATTTACACGACTATTCCACCCTGAAATGATTCAAACTAAAGAAATTTCAAAAAATATGCGCTAACCCCTTGATATATGGATTAAATTTCTATAAAATGGGATGCGCAAATAGAAAATGAAACAATTGAATAAAAAGAGTAGTGAAAGTACTTTTTTACCCAAAGAATCGCCCAAAATAGGTGATTTCTGTTTTATGTGGGTAAAAGGAAGTGCTTTTTTTATTTGGTTTTTTTGAGAGTTGATGGAATTCAATTAGTGAATTCCAATAGCCTTATAAGATGACAACTAAAGGATTTGCGTGCACATAGATTAATAATACGCGCAAGACTCATAACAACGAAAACAAATAAATAATAGTGAATGCAAAGGAGTTAGGATAAAAAATGGCAATCGATTTTGATACAATAGCTGCTATTTCGACTCCACCAGGTGAAGGTGGGATTGGAATTGTTCGTTTGAGTGGTGACGAAGCGCTTGAAATTGCAGAAAAAGTTTATAAGCAAGGGAATAAACGTCTGTCTGATCAACCTTCACACACGATTCATTATGGAAACTTATACAATCCAAAAACAGATGAGAAAATAGATGAGGTTATGGTGACGATTATGAAAGCACCAAAAACCTATACTCGTGAAGACATTGTTGAAATTAATACCCATGGTGGTGTATTAGTGACAAATAAAGTTCTTCAAACAATTCTAGCAGCAGGTGCTCGACTAGCAGAACCGGGTGAATTTACAAAGCGTGCATTCTTAAATGGACGAATTGACCTTTCACAAGCGGAGGCTGTTATGGATGTTATCCGTGCGAAGACTGATTCGGCTATGCACAATGCGATTTCACAATTAGATGGAAATCTTTCGAACTTAATTTCAGAGATTCGCCAAGAAATCCTGAATACACTGGCTCAAGTTGAAGTAAATATCGACTATCCAGAATACGATGACGTTGAAGAAATGACATCAAAGTTAATGCAGGAAAAAGCGGCCGAAGTGAAAGCACAAGTTGAAGGTATTCTAGAAACAGCACAGCAAGGTAAAATCTTACGTGATGGGTTAGCGACAGCAATTATCGGACGTCCAAACGTTGGTAAATCAAGTTTACTAAACGCATTTGCGCGTCAGGAAAAAGCAATCGTTACAGATATTGCCGGTACGACTCGTGATGTAATCGAAGAATTTGTAAACGTAAAAGGTGTGCCATTGAAATTAATTGATACAGCTGGTATCCGTGATACGGAAGACGTCGTTGAGAAAATCGGAGTTACTCGTAGTAAAAAGGCGATTGAAGAAGCGGAACTCGTTCTGCTTGTTTTTGACCAAAGTGAGAAACTAACCGATGAAGACTTTGAAATGATGCGCCTAACTGAAGGCAAAGAGCGAATTATTATTTTAAATAAAATGGACCTGGAACAAAAATTAAACATTGATCAATTATTAAATAAAGTTGATCCAAAGAGTGTTATTCCTGTTTCAGTAGTTGAAAGCAATGGAATCGAAGAAGTAGAAAAAGCAATCGTTAACTTGTTCTTTGCTGGAAAAACGGGTGAGAAAGACGCGACTTATATCTCAAACATCCGTCACATTTCACTATTAGAACAAGCCATCGAAGCTTTAGATGAAGTAATTAACGGCATCGAATTTGGTATGCCAGTCGACTTGGTACAAATTGATTTAACAAGAGCTTGGGATTGCCTCGGAGAAGTAACCGGAGAATCGGTTCAAGACGAGCTTATCACACAACTGTTCAGTCAATTTTGTCTCGGAAAATAAAAACAGGAGGTTACTATGCAAACTTATGAAGCAGAAACATACGACGTTATTGTAGTAGGTGGCGGTCACGCAGGAGCAGAAGCGGCACTAGCAGCGGCACGTATGGGAGAAAGCACGTTACTCATTACGATTAATCTAGATAAAATTGCGTTTATGCCTTGTAATCCATCAATCGGAGGACCGGCGAAAGGAATCGTAGTTCGTGAAATCGACGCCCTTGGTGGTGAAATGGGACGAAATATTGATAAAACTTATATTCAAATGCGTTTACTGAATACAGCAAAAGGACCTGCTGTACGTGCATTACGTGCACAAGCAGATAAACACATGTATTCACTTGAAATGAAAAAGACGCTTGAGAGCACAGAAAACTTAGACCTTAAACAAGGAATCGTCGAAGAGTTAGTCGTAGAAGATAATAAAATTCAAGGTGTTATTTCAAATACAGGTGCCATTTACCGTGCGAAATCTGTTGTATTAACAACAGGAACTGCAGCAAAAGGTGAAATTATTATTGGAGAATTAAAATATTCTTCAGGACCTGAAAACACATTGCCATCGATTAAGTTACAAGACAACTTACGCGATTTAGGTTTTGAAATTGATCGTTTCAAAACAGGTACGCCTCCAAGAATCCATAAAGATTCAATTGACTACAGCTTTACGGAAGAACAACCAGGAGACGCAGAGCCGAACCACTTTAGTTTTGAAACACCAGACGAAAACTATATGGCACTTGAAGACCAATATTCTTGCTGGTTAACGTACACGAACTTAGATACGCACCAAACGATTTTAGATAATATCGACCGTGCACCAATGTTTACAGGAATTATTGATGGAGTTGGAGCTCGTTACTGTCCATCAATCGAGGATAAAGTGGTACGTTTTGCAGACAAAAACCGTCACCAAATTTTCTTAGAGCCTGAAAGTGCAGACACGGATGAAATTTATGTTCAAGGTCTAAACACTTCTTTACCAGAAGACGTTCAAATGCAAGTTGTTCGTTCAGTTAAAGGTTTAGAAAATGCGAAAATGATGCGTACGGGTTACGCCATTGAGTATGATGTAATCAAACCACATCAATTACGCTTAACACTTGAAACGAAAAAGATTGACGGCTTATTTACTGCTGGTCAAACAAACGGAACATCAGGTTATGAAGAGGCTGCTGGCCAAGGATTAATTGCTGGGATTAACGCAGCTTTGAAAAACCAAGGTAAAGAGCCATTCATTATGAAACGTAATGAAGCTTACATGGGTGTTATGGTTGATGACTTAGTGACAAAAGGAACAGCTGAACCTTACCGTCTATTAACGTCACGTGCAGAGTACCGTTTATTATTACGTCATGATAACGCAGACTTACGTTTAACAGATTACGGTTACGATTTTGGTTTAATTTCAGAAGAACGTTACGCACAATTCAACGAAAAACGTGATCAAACAGAGCGTGAATTAGAGCGTCTAAAATCTGTTCGAATCAAACCAACTCAAGTAACAGAGTATTTAGAAGAAAAAGGCGAGCCACAATTAAAAGATGGCATCTTAGCATACGACTTCATGCGCCGCCCGTACGTTGCATATGATGATGTTGCGGCAATTTACCCAGCGGATGAAGACATTCTAAAAGAAGTAAAAGAGCAAGTAGATATCCATATTAAATATGAAGGATACATTAACAAAGCACAGCGTCAAGTTGATAAAGTTAAACGTATGGAAAACAAACAAATTCCAGAAAATATTGACTACAAACAAATCAGTGGTTTAGCGACAGAAGCAATGGATCGTTTAAGTGTTATCCAACCGCAAACTATCGCGCAAGCAAGCCGAATCAGTGGTGTAAATCCAGCCGACATCGCAATTTTAAGTGTGTATGTTGAGCAAGGATCATACGAAACGGTTAAACCTTCATAATAAAATACAAAAAGCAGGGAAGAGTATTTTTACATACTCAATCCCTGCTTTTTTACTTAAATTAGATATTTTTTGCATCTACTTTTGCGTCATCAGCTGTATCTTTAACGTCTGCTACAGCATCTTCAGTAGTGCTTTTCACGTCGTCAGCAGTGTTTGATAACTCATCTTCTGCTTCCATTTTAGTGATCTGTGCTGTTTCTTTGATATCTGTTGCTGCTTGTTTTGCGCTATCACTTACTTCATCAACAAATGCTTCTGTTGTATGTTGCACGTCTTGTGCGGCATTTGATAATGTGTGGCGTAAGTTTCTAGAAGATTCAGATAATGATTTGCGAACATCTGTTACTTTATGTTTCGATGTTTGCGTAATTTCATTTCCTTTATCAGCCGCTAGGTCAGCATATTCTTTACCTTTGTCAACTGCAAGGTCTGCATAGTCCATACCTTGTTCTTTTAAATCGTCCATTTTCTTAGTGATGTCGTCGCGTGTCTCTTTTCCACTCTTAGGAGCTACTAATAATCCAACCCCTAAACCAATTAAAGCACCCTTAACAAATGACATAAATCTTGAACTCATTCTGATCACTCCTATTAAATTTTCAAATCTAGTATATTGATTATAAATCAAAGCGCTTTAATCTACAAAAATAAGCTATTTTTTGATGAAATCTTTTTTATAACTAAAAATTATGTAATTCTTAATAATTGTTTAGTATGCTAATAAGTGAGATTATCGAATTTAATTTTATAAAAGATAAATAATAACCAGATTTTTTGAAATAAGGAGAATGCATGATGAAAATAGGTATTGATAAGATGAGTTTCTTCACGCCACCTACATACGTTGATATGGTGGAATTAGCGGAAGCGCGTGGAGTAGATCCAAATAAATATTTATATGGTATTGGTCAAGGTAAAATGGGAATCGCAGCTGAAGCCTATGATATCGTAGCAATGGCTACCAATGCAGCAAATAAAATTTTAACAGCTGAAGATAAAGAGCAAATCGACATGGTTATTTTCGCGACAGAATCAGGGGTTGACCACTCGAAATCAGCAGGAACTTGGGTTCACGACTTATTAGATATCCAACCTTACGCACGTGTTGTTGAATTCAAACAAGCTTGCTATAGCGCAACAGCAGGTATTCAATTAGCGATGGGTCATTTAACCATGCATCCAGACAGCAAGGTTTTAATATTAGCAAGTGATATTGCAAAATACGGTGTAAACACTGGTGGAGAGCCAACGCAAGGTGCGGGAGCAGTAGCCATGCTACTATCAGGCGATCCGAGCATTTTAGCAATTGAAACCAATTCAGCAACCTATACAAAAGATATTGATGATTTCTGGCGTCCAACTTATTCTGAGTTTGCTTATGTTGATGGTAAATATTCAAACGAAGCTTACTTAGGAACATTGAACTCAGTTTGGGATCGCTACAAAGACCAATTTGGTGCACAAGTTTCAGACTTTGAAGCCATGTTATTCCACGTTCCGTATACAAAGATGGGACGCAAAGCTTTATTAGAGCTAGCGGATGAAATGGATGAAACAACGAGTGAGCGATTTGAGAAGTACTACGATTCTGGAATCGTCTATAACTATGTCGTTGGAAATATCTACACAGGTTCACTTTACTTAAGTTTATTGTCATTCCTAGAACAGGGAGACGAAGTAGCAGCAGGGTCAAGAATTGGACTGTTTAGCTATGGTTCAGGAGCAGTCGGCGAGTTCTTCGTTGGTGAAATTCAAGCAGGGTACAAAGATGCTTTATTAAAAGAAGACCACGAGAAGATGTTAGAAAATCGTATCAAATTTGCACTAGAAGAATACGAAAGAGTTCTTTCAAATCCAGTAAGCATTGATGAAGAAGGTAATGCAGCACTAGAAACAAAACATACGAATGCGGGCGACTTTATCTTTGCAGGAATCAATGAGCACAAACGCTTTTACAAAAAATTATAAGGTTGTGGTAAACAGATGGAAAAAGTATACATCGTTGGAGCAAAACGAACAGCAATCGGTTCATTTCAAGGATCATTAGCGAGTGTTTCAGCAGCAGATTTGGGAACAGTTGTTGCAAAAGCAGTGTTAGAACAAGCTGGAATGAAACCTGAAGCAGTCGATGAAGTTATTTTTGGAAATGCCTTACCTGCAGGACAGGGACAAGGTGTAGCCCGACAAATTTCCATCAAAGCTGGTTTACCGGATTCCATTCCAGCATCTGGAGTGAACATGGTTTGTGGTAGTGGCCTGAAATCCGTGATGAATGGTTTTGCCTCGATTAAGGCGGGTCTGAATGATGTCGTTTTAGCGGGTGGCGTTGAATCAATGAGTCAAGCACCACATTTATTACCAGCGAAAACTCGTTCAGGAATTAAAATGGGTGGCTTCCAAGTGGATGATCATATGGTAAAAGATGGCCTAATCGATGCGTTTAGCCAAAACCATATGGGGATTACCGCAGAAAATATTGCGGAGAAATATTCCATTTCACGCGAAGCGCAAGATAAATTTGCCTATAATTCACAGAAAAAAGCAATCGCAGCTCAAGAACAAGGTCTTTTCGAAGATGAAATCGTTCCGGTCACAGTGAAATCAAGACGCGGGGACACAGTCGTTGACCAAGATGAATACATTAACCAAAATACATCTTTAGAAAAATTGAGTTCGCTACGCTCTGCTTTTAAAAAAGACGGAACAGTAACAGCTGGAAATGCCTCTGGATTAAATGATGGCGCAAGCGCGACGTTAATCGTTAGTGAATATTACTTAAAAGAACATAACCTAACGCCGATTGCTGAAATCATTTCAGTCGGACAAGGTGGCGTCGATCCACAAATTATGGGAATGGGGCCAGTAACGGCTATCCATGACGCATTGAAACGCGCAGACCTTTCTCTAGCTGAAATAGATATTCTAGAATTAAACGAAGCATTCGCGGCTCAAAGTATTGGAGTCGTTGAAGAATTAGCGCAGATGAATAATCTGACAGCGGATGAGATTTATGAACGGACAAATCTTAATGGTGGCGCAATCGCATTAGGCCATCCAATCGGCGCAAGTGGAAACCGAGTGCTAGTCACACTACTACATTTACTTAAAAATAAAGAAGCCAAATACGGCCTCGCCTCACTCTGTATCGGTGGCGGTATGGGTGTCGCGATGGTTGTAAAAACAGTTTAATAACCAATCAGAAGGATTGCCTCGGCAATCCTTTTTTGTGTGCCAATATAATGTGTTGGGAGATATTAGGTTGTAATTTCGTATCTCTGACAATAATCTAAGAAAACTATGATATAAACATCTATATAATAAAATAATGGAAAAATTGTGATATAGGAATGAAATGAGGGTGTTTATAGTTTAAATAGCATACGAAAGCGCAAAAAGTATCCGCAAATACTTTTAAGTTTATTTATTCAGATTGCAATTCGATAAAGATGAGTTCAGCACGGTTGTTAAAGCGAATTGGGATAATGCTATGTCCTAATCCTTTACTGACAAACATACGAGTGTTGTCTTCTTCATAGACACCAGCTGTATATTTTGGAAACAGCCCTTGATTAGGCGCGATGAGCCCACCAATAATAGGTAGTCTGAATTGACCGCCGTGTGCGTGACCGGAAAGAACGAGGTCAATCTGATTGTGCACATACACATCAAATAATTCTGGTCGATGTGAAAGTAGAATACGATAAATGTCCGAATCATCTGACAAAGTTTTTAAGGTCGTCTCAATAACAGCACCTTCTTCATTTAACATCTGACTTTCTGTTTGGAAACTAGGATCCTGCACACCCATTAGCACAATCGACTCATTATCTTTTCCGAGCTCAATTCTGTCATCATCTAAAATGTGTACCCCAGTGGCTAACAATTTGTCTTCCAATAGTCTGTATTTCCCGCTCCAAGCTTCATGATTGCCGGTCACATAATAGACGGGTGCGATTCCTTGTAGGTGTTCAACTAATTCTACGGCTTGCTCAATATCGGGTTCGCTAGAATCAATTAAGTCACCCGTAATAACAACGATATCTGGATTTTCATCTACTAAGGCTTGAGTTAGAGCCTGTCTTAAATCTCTATCGTGTATGTCAGATAGATGAGTAATCTTAAATCCATCAAATGACTTAGGCACTTTCTCATCTGAAATGGTGAAATGCGTTTCAGCAATACTCACGTTTCCCCAAATCATCCAAATGATAAATAACACTAATCCAATAAACAACAGAAACTTCTTTTTCACCAACTCTTCCTCATTTCAAAGTACTGAATTTTATAAAAAAAGTGCAAACCCATATGAACAGGATTGCACTTTGATTTAAGTTTATTGTTATAGATCGTAGTTACGATCAACTGTTGTATCAGCTTTTTGAGCGGCTAATAAGTCACGGATTTCACGTAAGTAATCTTCTGAAGATGGGATTTCTTCTTCCTCTTCTTCAACTTTCTCTTCGCGTTTCACACGTGCTGCCATTGTGTTTAAAGCTTTAATGGCTAGGAATAAGACAATTGCGATTAGTAAGAAATCGATAATGGCTTGTAAAAATGCACCATAAACAATTTTTGAGCCATTAAACATAACAGCCATTGTTTCGACACTGGCATTTCCAGATAGACCAGCGATAAACGGCATAATGATGCTATCAACTAATGCATTCACAATGGCTGTGAAAGCAGAACCCATGACTAAACCAACGGCTAGTTCAATAACGTTTCCACGTAAAATAAATTCTTTAAATTCTTTTAACATTGAGTTTCCTTCTCTCTATTCAGATGTAAAAATATAATTGCTTTATTATATTAATCAATATACAGATTTAAATCAATCAATAAGCGTTTAATGGCCGGGGGTTTGAAGCAATTCATCTAAAATGTTCTTGGCCGTATCTGAATTTATATGCTTTGCTTGTTGCAGTCTTTTAGCGACATGCTCGATTAAATCGTCCGTTGCCCCAACACGAACGGCAAGTGCGCGGGCTTGTAGTCCCATATGCCCTTTTTGAATACCATCTGTTACTAAGGCTCGAACGGCTGCTAAGTTTTGTGCTAAGCCGACACAAGCTAGAATACGGGATAATTTTTTCGCATTTGGTTCTTTTAATAAGCGGTAGGCAAATTGAGCAGTTGGGTGAATGGATAGGGTTCCACCAACGGATCCGACTGATAAGGGAATCGTTATTTCGCCCTGTAAGTTTCCATCAGCCCCTTTTGTCCACCGCGTTAATGAGCGATATTGCCCACTTCTTGAAGCGTAGGCATGGACACCAGCTTCGACCGCACGCCAGTCATTTCCAGTCGCGACTAAGACAGAATCAATTCCATTCATAATGCCTTTGTTATGCGTAACGGCACGGTGAGGGTCGACTGTCGCAAATTGTGTTGCTTCAACAATTCGGTCTCGCACATCTTCTCCCGGCATCGTTTTAGTTGCTAAGTATTTTGGATCAATCGAACAGGTCGCCGTTACTAAACTTTCCGTTGAGTAATTGGATAAAATGTTGATTAAGCTTTCGCCACCGGTCAAGGCTTCTAAATAAGGTGCGAGTGCTTCAACCATTGTGTTCACAATATTTGCGCCCATCGCTTCACCGGTATCCACCATGAGATGGACTGTAAAGAATGCTGGCGACTCGTAC
>CAMYQS010000002.1 GCA_947296835.1 uncultured Atopostipes sp. | reverse complement strand
CTCATCGCCATCAGCTTCCAGCGAAGTTACGATGAAATTATTGCAGCAACTGAATTTGTAAAGGAAAAGAACCTCCCAATTTTAACCATTACAGAAAATCAGATGTCACCCATTGCATTAAATGCAAAAGTGACAATTCATCTGAAACGAGGGCCTCAGGATCAGCTGAATTCATTAGCGGTGCCGATGTCTGTCTGCAATGCATTAATGCTTGAATTAAATGCTTGCAAACAAAACCAAGCCTTGCAAAATATGGAAGATTTAGAAAAATTATCACATTTATATCAATCAAATTTAAAGGAGAATACAAATGAAACAGAACTTAAATAAAATTTTTATGGGGTTACTTTTAGTAATGACTACGATTTTAGTCGCTTGTTCAGGGGAAGCGGACTCAACAGCGGCAGATGACACGATTACCGTTTATACCTCGGTCCCTCAAGATTTAATCGATGAATTTAGTGCGGCTTACAAGGAGGCGAATCCAGATAAAACAGTCGAAGTATTTAGAGCAGCTTCTGGAGATCTTCTATCGAAATTAAGAACAGAACATGAAGCAGATAGTGTAGAAGCGGATGTAGTATGGGTAGCAGATTTTCAGTCGGCTGAAACATTAAAAGACTTAGATATGCTTGAAGCTTATGAGTCAACTGAAAAAGACCAAATCAACAGTAACTTAATCGATCCAGAAGGTTACTACTATGGCTCGCGAATCATCAATATGGTATTGGCCTACAACACCAATGTAGAAACGCCAAGTAGTTGGAAGGATTTAACGAATCCAGCATACGAAGGAAAAGTCGGTATTCCAAGTGTAGGTTCGGGGACTTCTTTTAGTTATGTAGGGACTTTAGCTTCAAAAGATGAATTTGGCTGGGAATTTTTCGAAGAAGTGAGAAACAATGGGGGCAAGCAATTTTCAAACAATAGTGACGTAGCGGAGCGTGTGGCTACTGGTGAGCTTTCTGTTGCTCCAGTTCTAGACTACATGGTGACAAGCATGAGACTTCAAGGTTCACCGATTGATTATGTCATTCCAGAAGAAGGTCTAGTGATGGTAGCCTCTCCAATTGCCTTAGTCAAAGATAGTGAAGCGCCTGAAACAGCTAAATCGTTTATTGACTTCACTCTTTCAAAAGAAGGTCAAGAAATTATGAGTGCTCAAAATGTGGTTTCAGTTCGTGAAGACATTGAAGGTTCTGAAAATGTGCCATCGATCAATGACGTGAAGATATTAGAAACGGATTTAGACTATTTAAGCGAAAATAACGATGAAATCACAGCGATTTTCGAAGAAATATTTACAAACTAAAAGGAGTCCATATGAAAAGATTAAGTAAGCGAGAAAATTGGGTATATTTAGTGGCCTTAATCCTCATTGCTGTATTAATTATTTACCCAATGATTATTATCGTCCAACAAAGTTTTCTATCTGAAGACCAATTTTCCCTACAGAACTATGTCAATGTTTTCCAAAATCCAACAACTTATGACATTTTGTGGAACAGTTTATTTGTATCCACGTTATCCACGCTTTTTGCGTTAATCATTGGCAGTAGCTTAGCTTGGTTGGTCACTCGAACAGACATTAAAGGAAAACGCTGGATAAATTTTGGAGTGATTATCCCATTTTTGATTCCGTCTTTTATATCCGCTTTATCCTGGAGACAATTACTTGGTCCAGTAGGGTACTTGAATAAAATAATCATGTACTTTACAAATACAATGGAACCTCTATTTTCTATTGACGGTCCAGCAGGTATCATCTTTGTGATGACAGTCAGTAGCTTTTCGTTAGTGTTTATGATGACAAGTACAGCGTTTCTAAATATGGATACCTCTTATGAAGAAGCTGCGCAGATTTCAGGAGCCACTCCATTACAAGTCATGCGAGATGTCACCTTTCCTTTAATTCGGCCAAGTCTTTTCTCAAGTGCTGTTTTGGTCTTTGTAGCGAATATCTCGAACTTCGGGGTTCCTTCAATCCTAGGATTCCATGAGTCTTATTTCGTACTCACCACTAAAATTTACGACTTATTAAATGACTATACGATTCAAGACAGTTTCGCGCAAGCGTCATCCCTATCAATGATTCTAGTAGTAATTGCTGTATTTGGTCTGTGGTTACAGTATTATTTGACGAATAAAAAAAGTTATAAAGTGATCTCAGGGAAATCTACACAGAAGATGACCATTTCCCTTGGAAAGTATCGGCCTTTACTGACAGGAATCGTTTGTCTTTTATTGTTTTTCATATCGATTGCGCCAATCTTAGGTATCTTCGTTACTTCTTTAACGAAAGCTTATGGGCTAACGCCAACATTAGACAATCTGTCATTGGATAATTATTTCCACATTTTATTCCAAATGCCAATGGCAAAACGTTCATTAGTGAACAGTCTGATTCTAGCAACCAGTGCAGCCACAATTGCCGTCATTCTTGGAACAATTGTCTCTTATTTTATTACTAAAACAGACTTTAAAGGGAGACAAGTCGTCTCTTATATTGTTTCCTTGCCCTATGCTTTACCAGGAACAGTAGTGGCTCTAGCCATTATATTGGCTTGGATTAAACCATTGCCGCTTATAAATACCTCTATTTATAATACCCTTTGGATTATATTGGTAGCGTATGTGATGTACTATCTGACCTTAGCCGTTCAATCGGTATCTTCTACCTTGGTTCAAATGGATCGTTCTTTGGAAGAAGCCACCCGTGTTTCTGGAGCCAATTGGTTTCAAAATATGCGGGATGTGGTTCTGCCGTTATCCAAACCAGGGATCATCAATGGTTGGTTTTTAATTTTTATTCCTGCACTTAGTGAATTGACCATCTCTATTTTATTGTGGTCTTCTGGAAATGAAACAATATCCGTTGCGGTATTTAACTTGCAAGAACAAGGAAATATGACTGCCGCCTCTGCTTTAAGTATGGTGTTGATTTCACTGATCGTCATCGGGAATCAATTGTTAAAGTATCTCACTAGAAGATTAGAAAGGAACTAAAAATGAGCTTTGTAAATATCAGAGGATTATCGAAAAAATTTGATCTTGTACATGCCGTAAAAGACTTCACACTTTCCATAGAAAAAGGAGAGCTCGTATCGTTTCTTGGACCATCCGGCTGTGGAAAAACAACCACTTTACGTATGATCGCAGGTTTTGTGGACCCAACAGAAGGGGAAATTGAAATCGATGAAAAAATGGTTGTAGGTCAGGGTATCAATATTTCAACAGAAGAGAGAAATTTAGGCATGGTTTTTCAATCCTATGCGGTTTGGCCGCATATGACCGTTTACCAAAATATTGCTTATCCGTTAAAAATAAAGAAAAAGTCAAAAAAAGAAATAAAAAGCAAAGTGGAAGAAGTCGTAAAATTAGTTAATCTACAGGACCATATCCAAAAGTATCCAGATCAGCTTTCAGGTGGACAACAACAGCGAGTCGCATTAGCTCGGGCATTAATTATGGAGCCAGATGTATTGTTATTAGATGAACCGTTGTCCAACTTAGATGCAAAATTAAGAGATAAGATGCGAAACGAAATCAAAAGCCTTCAAAAACGCACGGGTGTGACGATTATTTTTGTAACACATGATCAGATTGAAGCCTTATCTATGTCGGATCGAATTGTCGTCATGAATTTTGGCGAAATTCAGCAAGTGGGGACACCGACTGAAATCTATGCAACACCTGCGAACGAATTTGTGGCTGATTTTATTGGGAAAGCCAACCTTCTAAAAGGAACCTTACAGCGTTCTGGAGAGGTCACCATAGATCACACAACGCTCTCTATTCCTGTTAATCAACCCAATGCAGCCTTGACAGGCGACAACGTGACAGTATGTTATCGACCAGAGCAAATTACCATTGAAAAACGAGCAGAAACTAATCAAAATCAAAAGGTAGGAAAACTAATCGGGCATACGTATTTAGGCAATATTATAGAGTACGTGGTTCAAGTGGAAGGAGTTCAGCTGAAAGTGGAGACCTCGCAACCATTAAATCTTTCAGAGAATGCTGAAGTATCTCTTCAATTACCTGAACCGATTATTTTCTCTTAAAGGAGTAGACTATGTTAAAAATTGGATCATCATCAGAAATTTTAAGAAAACACCATTTAATTGAAGCAGCCACTCTTCTGAAAGAACTGGGGTATGACACCATAGAAATTTGGATGGGGCATTATGTGACGAGTGGAATGACTCCCCAAGAAGTAAAAAGCGTCATGAATGAATTAGGTTTAGACTATCAAGTGCATGCGGATGTGCGGGACGTGAATTTAACTTCTACAAATCAAGGGATTCAAGAAGAGTCTTTACGTCAAACACTAGAAACGATTGAACGCACAAGTGAAATGGAAGCTAAAACGCTGACTCTTCATCCAGGTAGAATGTCTTCGTCAAAAGATCAAACCGAAGATTTTTGGGACATCCAAATAGAAACGTTTCAAACGATTGCTAAACATGCAGAAAAGCATAACGTACAAGTCGGCGTAGAAAACATGGAAAAGCGACCGAAAGAATTTGTGCTGCATTTAGAAGATGTGCATCAACTCATCCGCAGTGTTGACAGCCCAAATTTAGGATTAACCTTGGACTTAGCACACTACCATAGCGTAGGGGATGTAAAAGAATTTGTTCAAGCAATAGAAGTGCCTATTTTTAATGTCCATATTAGTCAAGCTTCACCTCAAAAGATGCATTTGCCTTTTGAAACAGACCATGAAGGAATCATTTCTTTCGAAGACGTTTTACCAGAAGTGGGTAAAAAATATGAAGGAGCTTTAATCATTGAAAGTTACGTCCATGGAAAAGAACTTGAGATGGTGGAAAGCAACTATCGTTGGCTAGAAAGTTGTCTAGAAAAATGCAAGTTAAATTCTTAGGCGGCGTAGGTGAATATGCGAGGACTTGCATTCTTTTGGTCGGAGAAAAACAGACAATTTTACTCGATTGCGGAGTGGATAAGTCGGAGGAAACCATTAAGGAACAGTATCCCTTATTAACAGAAGAGATAGCGTCTTCCATTGATCTCGTCTTGCTTTCTCACTCGCATCAAGACCATTCATGTGCTTTGCCTTATTTATATGCTTTAGGCTACCGAGGAAAAGTGCTATGTTCCGAACAGACCAAACAGCAAGTCCCCAGTTATATCGCCTCTTGGGTAGCGATGAATCAACAAAAAAATAGACCTTTGCCATTTACTAAAAAAGATGTGGAGTCGATTCAATGGCTCACTTTTTCTGAAGCTTCTGGTGAGCAAATCTTTAGTGAAAATGACTTACTTGTAAAATGGGGGAGTAGTGGCCACATTCTAGGGTCGGTTTGGTACGATCTTGTCTTTGAAGGGACTAGAATATTCTTTTCTGGCGATTACCACACAGACTCTTCCCTTTATTCATTCAAGTCTCCTCAAAATAAAAACCGAGAATTAGCCATTTTAGACTCTGCCTATGGAATAGACCGAATGACCCAGGGACAGAGAATCCGTAGGTTTACAACTTATATGCAACAGGCGATGGAAAAAAGAGAAAACATCCTGCTTCCACTTCCGAAATATGGGCGCTCACAAGAAGTGGTCTTCCTATTAGGAAATATACTCAGTAATTACCAGTTAATTTTAGAAAAAGATATTCTCTTCCCCTTAGAAAAAATGAAATCTGAGAAGAATTGGGTAGAGCCGATTGATTTCAATCCCACTTTAGAGAAAGCTTTAATCGTTGACGATACGAAAAGCCGGAAAGAAGCACTGAGTCAGTCCTTGCCTAAAGTCATTGTAACGCCGGACGGTATGCTGGATTCAGAACGAGCCAAGTTTTATTTTGAAGCGCTAAAAAAAGAAGGGTATTTCCATCTTCTATTTACAGGTCATGTAGCTCAGAACACCTTTGGGTATGAAGTTTTAAATACTTCCAGCCCATTATACAATGCTCAAAAACTCAAAGTAAACGTGCATCCTACTCTCCACGAAACCCGTGCGATGTTAGAAAAATTACGAGCAAAGCAAGTGGTCCTCACGCATAATGCGAAAGAAGCCAATGATCAAGTCGTAGAATATTTGGCGGAGGAACATGATGCAATACACTCTTTAAAAACCGGTGACAATTTAGATTTACACGAATAAAAAGAAAGGCTTTATTCCATTCTAGGAGTAAGGTCTTTTTTAAATGGTTTGAATAGGGGACTTCCTCGCGTAAAATGTGAAAAAGCCCTCGATATGCTATAATATTATGGATAACTACGGAAAAGAGGAAAACCCATGGTCACGTTAAATGATATTGCGAAGATGGCCAATGTGTCAAAAAGCACAGTCTCGCGCTATTTGAATCAAGGATCAGTGAGTCAAAAAACCAAAGAAAAGTTAGATAAGATTGTGAAAGAGACGGGCTACCAGCCGAATTTCTTAGCACAAAGTTTAAAGCCCACACGGTCCAATATGGCTGGGGTCATCATCCCAAGATACGATTCACCGTCGACAAACACCGCCATGAAAGGCATTGACTCGGTCGCCTATGCGGAGAATGTTCAGTTGATGATTACTAATGCGAATTTGAATTTAGAGCGAACCAAACAAAACATGAGGTTGCTACAGCGACAAAAAGTTGGCGCAATTATCCTGTTTGCGACTGAGATTGATCAGGAGTTAGAGGACATGATTCGTCATCGAAGATTCCTATTCTGTTGTTCGGGCAAAAATTGGATGACAACCCTTCCTTCGTTTTCGATGATTACGAAGCCGGACGCATCATCGGCCAGCACGCCATCGACCAAGGGCACCGCGAGCTTTTATTTGTCGGAGTGTCCGAAACCGACCATGCTGTTGGTGTCCTTCGGAAAATGGGATTTAGCGATGTCGTCAAAGAGGCTGGGGCAACGATAGAGTATATTAAATCGGACTTTTCACGGTCAACCAATTATAAAAAGGCCTTGGATTATTTACCAAAGACTAAAGCTACTTATATCGCAGCCGCAACCGATCATATGGCTATAGGTATATCAAACGCCAGTGCGGAATTAAAAATTGCCATTCCCGATGAGCTGTCGCTGAGCGGTTTTGGTGGCTATAGTGTGACGCAAAACGTATTCCCACACATTACCACCGTCGACTACCCCTTTTATGAAATGGGCGAGACAATAATGAAACAAACCATACAAGCCTTGAGACCTGATGGAGATCCAATACCAACCTTAACCCAACTCCCAGTTGAGTTAAGCATCCAAGGATCCACAAGTAAAATTTAAATAGAGAAATTATATCGTGCAGAATAGTTTTCGACTAGATGCACGATTTTTGCATTTATAGACGAGATAGAGTGCTATCGTCCAGCTAAAATAAATAGCTGGAAGTTAGAGCATCTATCGTCCAGCTAAATAAAATAGGTGGAAGTTAGAGTGTCTATCGTCCAACTAAAATAATTAGTTAGACGATAGAATGCTATACAAGCTGTTTTTACATCCATATTGAAGAATTCAAGTCGAATATTTAATCTTATACTTTGTGTGGCGGCCATTATGGATTCGGATGAAATGTTTGTTTAATAAATTGATTAGAGAAGATTTAGAAACTTTATTATCCATAAATTTCATTAAGTGAGTGCGTGTCATATGTTGGTTCTTAAAAATAAGAACTTCAAATTCATTAATAGTACGTAAAATTGCAGAATCACGTAGCTCAACATGTCCGTTGATACACTTCAAAAACTTTCGAGTCAATTGTGTATCGTAGTTTCCGCACTCATTGCAATAAATTCCGTGTTTTTCCTTGAGCACTTCTTCTGGTAGATAGGACTTTAGCGGACCGAAAGGATTCAAGACCTCATTTCTTTCAAAATGAGAAAGGAATTTTTGGGTATTAAGTGAGGAGTAATGATGAAATTCTTCCTCTTTCTTAATTGACTGGATAAATTTGCGAAGGGTGTTTCGAGTGACAATTTCTATGCCATCGACTTCGGATTGTATAACCACTTCGTTATGTTCACCGACAAATAGTAATGCACCCTTTATATGAATTGACTGATCGATTGAGTGACAAATTTCTCTTAAGTTCATCCAGGCTTTTTCGGCTTGATGTATACAATTTTCTTTTAATTTCCTCCCGTTCATGTAACAACGACTGTTTTTATATTCAAACTCTCCTTCGTAATTTTTTACTTCCAAGATATATATGGCGTGACTAGTTAGTAAAACAATATCATTTTCATAAATTCCATAATGATCTAGCCATAGATTTCTTAAAACAATCCAGTGTTTGCAACCAAATTTTACTAACATGTCGAGAACGAATTCTTCGCCTTGATTGCCAGCCTCTAAATTGTGATACAAACTCAATTCCTTCTTCGTCTTCAATAAATTTCTTTGGTCAGCAGCTTGTAAAAATTCAAGTTGTGTTGGAACTGGAGAAGCCTTTGATAATTTTGTTTGATAGATTTGCATAAGAATTACCCCCTATATATCCTGAATAATTCATAGTTCTTCTAAAAATCTTTGTCAACGTTGACTTTATCGCTTTTACATTTATTTGCTTCATCACCCAATGGGTGATGACAGGACTGAAACAAAAGATTATAAAATCAACATTAGCTGCTATTGATGGAAAAACTATGAATTATTCAGGCTTGAAGAGTCAACGTAAAATTTAATACGTTGACTCTTCTTTGTTGTTAAAATAAGTAAAAATAACTAGCTGAAATAGATAAGCAATCCGTAACGACTCAATTGCGATTAAAAACCGCAGAGACAACTGATACGGGGAGCCGTATCATAAGTGATGATAAGGACAATTAAATCTGTTAATTATACTTTTTAAACCAAAATAATCAGTGATGCGGACTGAAGGAAGAAAATTTTCAGAACATCACTGATTTTTTACTCTTCGTTTAATGACTCAGAAGCGTTGTCAAAAGGATAATTAAATATCAAACCAGGCGCCGATGAAGAAAGTAAGAATAAGTGGAACAGGAATGACAATTGAGTTAAAAATTGTGGTTAGAAAAGTCGTTTCTTTTTCTTGTTTGTCTATAAATATACGAATATTTTTTGAAACATATGGGAAAGTTAATAAAGAGAAGGTTACGAATCTGGGTAATGTTCCAAAAATAACCGATAAGATAATCGCAATGTAGCCCGCATAATAAAATGATTTGAAGACAACGAGTGCCTTGTCTATACCAATATAATAAGGAAGAGTAAAACGGCCATCTTCAATATCTTCTTCTAAATCAGAAATATTATTAGCCAGTGAAACGGACATGACTGTAATCGCTGTAGGGATGGTTGCAACGATGAGATGAATAATAGATAACCAGTCAAATTGAATGACATCAAATGCATTGACATAAAACAAGGCTGTAAAGATACCAAATCCATAGGCTAATCCGATAAAGAAGTCACCGAATGGCGTGCTCGAGATGGGAAGAGGCCCGAAAGTATAAAGAATACCGATTAAGATGCCTCCTAAGAGAATATAAAGCAATATGAAAGATGTCTGAAGAACTAAGAATAAACCTACGACTAAGGCAGCGGCACCAGTAATATAATACGCTGAGCGAACGTTTTTAAGAGGAATTTTTTCTTTACCTAGTATCATTTCTTGGGCATAATCAGCATTTTTATTCTCCGCAACGAAATAATCTAAGTAATTATCGCGTAAACTAATCGCAAGTTGAAAGAGGCCGACAGTGAGTAAGCCTAAGAAGGAATAACCTAGACGGAATGTGTCATAGTTATACCAGGCATACAAGATTCCCATAAACCCAGGAAAAAAGCTGGTGCTCGCGTATTCCATTTGTGAAAGTAAGACATACTGTTTGAGTGTCATAATGATCTCCTCTTAAAACTCTCTAATGAGTAATTTTTTAGTTAATGAATACAACGTATCTTTTTCAGGATGACTTGGAAGTGACTCAATAGACAACAAAGCTTCATCTATGTATTTTTTTGCAATAACTTGAGCGCGTTTGATACAGTCGTTATCATTTAATAAAGAAACTAATGTAGCTAGATCACTGTCTGATAAGTTTTCCCCCTTTTTTAAAAGAGGTAGAAATTTCTCTTTGTTTGACTCTATGCCTAAAATAATTGGAAGTGTATAAATACCTTGTTTGACATCGTTTAAAATAGGCTTTGAAAGGATTTCAGGTGTTTGAGTGTAATCTAGAATATCATCAATCATTTGAAAAGCAATCCCAATATTTTGGCCAATAGACCGGCTTTTCTCAATAATATCAGGATTACATTGTCCAAAGTACGCACCTTCATAGCAACTTAACTCAAAAAGTTGGGCGGTCTTTCCTTTAATACTTTTCAAGTAGTTTTCATAAGTGACATCTGTATTGTAGACATTTGTCATTTGATTTATTTCACCCATTAGTACTCGCTTCATTGAGAGCGTATTTAATTTAATGATTTCGACGGAGTCCGTCGCGTCCGCCAACAAATCGAAATATACCGATAGTAATAAATCACCTGTATAAACCGCAACATCTTTACCGTGTTTTGATTGGATCGTTTCAATACCGCGACGCATATCTGACTCATCTATAATATCGTCATGAATGAGAGTAGCTAAATGAAGTACTTCCGTAGATGCAGCGGCAGCAACAATTTCTTTATGCATATCCTGATTGGCGTGTCCTAATCTAGAAAAAAGATAAAAATAAGCAGGTCTAAGTAATTTTCCTTTGCTATCTATCAAATCAGTGATTGTTTTTTTTTTATGGCCTTATTTTCAATGGTTGTTTTTTCTATGATAAGTGCAAGGCATTCTAGTAAAAAGTTTTGGATGTTAGGGTATTTATTCCACATTGGATGAGTTTTAACCATAGCTGTCTCCTTTGTTAACCTTTGATACTTGGTACTTTTACTAAGTTCTTTACACATTTTTGCTATATATGTTTCACAAGTATACTTGAAAAAATCGTAAAGTCAGACATATTAAGATTCAGATAATGAGCTGAAGTCACTGTGAAAAAGAGAGACTTGTATCTTCATTATTTTGAGAAGATTAGTGAGAAAAAAGTAGACTTAAGGATCCTGAAAGTCTGAAGTTAAAAATGAATATTGAAGGTACATATATAGACATAAGGGTGTAGTAATTGCTCTAAAAGATCAAGTGGCATGTATATTCACGCTGATAAATGGTATACTACTCGTTTCGGAGCTCAAATTCAATGTATCATTTTAAAGTGACCGAAGAATGGATTGAAAAAAAATTAGTTTATTATGCCAGATTATAAAACACTTAAAAGCTCGTAAAAAGAAAGCAGGAAAATAACATTAAAAAATCATTTGATATATTTGGACTTAGTTCTGAAATAATAGAAGCACTAACAAGTTTACGTTACTTCCACCCAACGCCGGTGCAAGAATCGGTTATTCCGTTAGCCTTAGAGAATAAAGACATTATCGTCGAATCTCAAACAGGTAGTGGAAAAACGATTGCTTTTGGATTGCCACTTGTTGAACAAGCAGAATGGGAAGAGAATAAACCTCAAGCCCTAATTTTAGTCCCTACTCGAGAGTTAGCGCTACAAGTTAAAGATGACATTATGAATATTGGACGTTTAAAACGTATTAAAGTTACAGCGGTATTTGGTAAGTCTTCTTTCAAAACGCAAAAATCTGAATTAAGCCAAAAGAGCCATATTGTTGTTGGAACTCCAGGCCGTATTTTAGAACATTTAAAAGAAGGTACTTTGGATGTTAGCAAAGTGAATAGCTTGGTTTTAGACGAAGCGGATGAAATGCTGAACATGGGATTCATCGATCAAGTTGAAGATATTATTAAACATTTACCGAAAGAACGCCAAACGATGTTGTTCTCAGCTACGATGTCACCGCAAGTTAATCAGTTAACGAGCTTCTACATGAAAGCTGATCGTCAGTCTGTGAAGATAGCTCCAACTGAAGAGAACACGCCGAATATTCTACATTCATTTATAAATGTAGAAGAAAAATTTAAAGAAAAACAATTATTAGACTTAATGGTTATTGAAAACCCTGATACATGTATTATTTTCTGTAATACGAAAGATGCGGTGGATGATGTTGTAAGATACCTAGATAAATTCGACTTGCCGGTTGATAAACTGCATGGTGGTATGGAACAAGATGATCGTTTAGACGTACTGGACGAATTCCGTACAGGGAAATTGCGTTATATGGTCGCAACGGATGTAGCTGCTCGTGGAATTGACATTGATAACATGACTCATGTAATCAACTATGATGTTCCTTTTGAAAAAGAGAGCTATACGCACCGAACAGGTCGTACAGGTCGGGCAGGAAAAACTGGTTTAGCTTTAACAATGGTTAGCGAAAAAGACAAAAGACGTTGGCAAGAAATTCGTGACTACGCATTTGATGATAAAAACGATGTGACGGAAGTATTTGCTCCTAGCGAACGCTCAGTTGAACGTGCAAAGTCAGCTTTTGATAAGAAAATCAATACACGTGTGGTACCGAAAGTTTCACGTAGTAAAGATCTAGATAGAAACATCATGAAGATTTATTTCAATGGTGGTAAAAAGAAAAAGTTACGTGCAGTTGATTTCGTTGGAACGCTGACAAGTCTTAAGGAAATCGAAGCGGAAGATATCGGTATTATTACGATTCAAGAAAATGTTAGTTACGTTGAAATTATGAATGGAAAAGGCCCTTATGTGATTGCTGAAATGCAAAACCGTACAATTAAAGGGAAAAAATTAAAAGTTCGTAAAGCACATAAGTAATTAGTAGCTATTAAGGATAAAGATGAAATGGAGTTATGTATGACAGATAATGTATTCGAAAAGATGGCCGCAAGATATGATAGTGAAGAAAGAAAAAACTTAGCGAATGTTATTGTTCAGGCAGTCAGAAAAGAGTTAAGTGATAGTCAGTCGAAATCATTATTGGATTATGGTAGTGGTACTGGATTGGTTAGTTTAAATCTAACGGACTTAGTGGAATCTGTTTTATTGGTCGATTCATCGAAAGAAATGACCGAAGTTGCGAAAGGTAAAATTATGCGTGATGCTATAGCGAACGCAGAAGTTCTTCATTCAGATTTCACAGACGAGACGCCTAAAATTAAAGCAGACATTATCATGATGTCATTAGTCCTTCTTCATATTCCGGATACGGATAAAATTTTACAAGAATTGTTTGATATCCTAAATGAGGATGGCAAACTCATTATTGTGGACTTCGATAAAAAAGAAGAAATCAGTCATCCGAAAGTGCACAATGGTTTTGTGCATGATGAATTAAAAGAAAAATTATCTGAAGTAGGTTTCAAATCGACTGAAATTAAAACATTCCATCATGGAGAAAATATCTTCATGAGACAAGATGCCTCAATGTTTATTGCGAGTAGTATAAAATAATAGAGAAAAATAAAAAACTAGAACCTCCAGTTATTGGGAGTTCTAGTTTTTTTGATTAATTGGGTATCAAAGACTAGTTGCACATACGAACACCTCCACTTTTATGGTGGTTATATAGATTAAAATCCATAAGCCTCTTCTTTTTCCGCTCTTATTTGAGCATAGGTCTTAGTTAATACCCCTGTATCTTCAACTAAGCGCTCAATTCGGAACAACACATCATCATTAATAATTTCTTTTCGAAGAAAATCTCTCTCCTCAATAAATACATATGTTTTTACAACTTCTGCTTTCATATAAGAAAGAATTGGAATAAGTTGTTGACTAGGAATCAAGTAATGTTTCGGTGAACCTGCTGTAACAAGCACACTGATTACTTTATCTCGAAAGGCGCCTTCTGGCAGTAAATCGAAGATGTTTTTCAAGGCCCCAGGAATCGATGCTTGAAAAATAGGCGTTCCAATAATAATTGTATCAGCATCCATTAGGTGTTTTGCTACAAAAAAAGTATCTCCTTCGTATTCTAAAAAATTACGGCCGTCACTAAATTCAATGTTGTAATCTGCTAAATCAATAAAAATGATGTCACTGTCAGGATATTGTTTTCTGACTTCTTTTTCAGTATAGTCCATAGCTGTTCTAGTTTTTGAACCAACTTTTGAACCAGATAATATGACTATTTTCAATGTCTTTTCCTCCTTGTATTATTTACCAGATGTATATTTTTTAATTGCGGGTAATATTTCATTTCCAATTAAGTCAATATTTTTCATTAATTGATCAAAAGGAACGCCACCAAAATCCACCTGAGCGATATATCGTTGATGGCCGAAAAGTTCGTGTTGATATAATATTTTTTCGATAATTTCCTGCGGACTTCCGATATTCATAACGTCTCTTGGATCGGCACCTTGTGCAAATTGTTGTTTCGGATAGCCGTGACCATTGATTGATCTCATACCTAAATCGACATGAGGGTAAGCCTCTCTTTGAGCTTGTTGGGTTGTTTCTGCTGCATAAAAGAATCCTGCTGTAGAAACTGGGAAATTTTCTGGGTTCCGTCCAGAACGTTTTAATGCTTCTCTGTACGCATCGATTGAATATTTAAAAGAAGATGCCGGACCTCCTAAAATAGCTAAAAACATAGGAACTCCTTGGAAACCTGCTTTGATTGCACTAGCTGGCGGTCCACCAACTGCACGCCAAATCGGTAGCGAACCATGTACTGGTCTTGGTAGAACTTCAGCATTTTTTAATGGCGCTCGGAAATTACCTTCCCAATTGACTATTTTTTCTTCATTAATTTTAAGTAAGAGTTCAAATTTCTCTTCAAATAATTCTTCATAATCCTTCAGATCGTAACCAAGTAAATCAAAAAGTCCCACTCTTGAAGCTCTTCCGGCTATAATTTCTGCACGACCATCTGAGATTAAATCAAGTGTTGAAAAATCTTCATATACACGTACAGGATCAGAAGTACTAATAATCGTTGAAGAACTTCCTATTTTAATTTTCTCAGTTGCTTGAGCAATGGCTCCTAGTACGACTGAATGTGCTTGTGTTGTAAAATATTCTTGGTGACTTTCCCCAACACTAAAGAAATCCAATCCGGCTTGTTCAGACAATTTGGCTAATTCAATAATTTCATTTAGTCTTTGCTGAGCTGAGATCCTTTTGTTAGTAGCCGGATTTTTAATATGGTCTCCTAAAGTATAAATCCCAAATTCTAAACCATTATTTTTATTGATTCTATATTTTTCCATTTCTATTATCATCTCTTCTTTCTATTTATTTTTTCACCAATTGCTTTTTGTACGATTGGTATGACATCATTGGCAAATAAATCAATCATTTCCATTACTTTTTCATGTGGTATATTACTGTGGTCAATTTGTGCGATAAATCGTTGATGACCAAATAATTTATACTGATATAAAATTTTCTCTGCAATCTCTTCGGGATTTCCTACCATAATTGCATTTTTTACATCTCTTGCTTGTGCATAGTGTTGTTTCGGAAAATCCACTCCTCTAACTTGATTAAATGTATTATTCAGATATGAATAATACTCTTTAAAAGCTCTATCCGAATTGTTATCTATATACATCATAGTTGCTACACCAATAGGTAACTCCTCTACATTATGCCCAGCTTCTTCTGCAGCATTTTTATAAGCATCCACTCGTCTTTTAAATACACTTGAGGAGCCATAAAGTGCAGCTAATTGCATAGGAACGCCCACTTTCCCAGCTTGAATTGCGCTCGCCATATTTTCACCAACTGCTCGCCAAATCGGTAACTTCTGATTTAATGGCTTTGGATAAATTTCTACATTGTCTAAAGGCGACCGAAATTTTCCGTTCCATGTAACAGGTTGTTCTTCATTTAATTTAATTAACAAGTCAAATTTTTCGTCAAATAGCTCGTCGTAATCATTTAGATCGTAACCAAATAATTTATAAGCTCCATAACGAGATCCTCTTCCAGCTGTAATTTCAGTACGACCATTAGAAAGTAAATCTAATGTAGCAAAATCTTCATATACCCTTACGGGGTCTAGAGGACTTAAAACAGTTGAAGTACTCACAAGTTTTATTTTGTCTGTAATCCCAGCTATGGTTGCTAAGATTGTTTGAGGGGAAGAGGCAAGGAATAACTTTTGGTGACTCTCTCCTACACCAAATATATCTAATCCGACATTTTCAGCGTGTTTTGCCATTTCTAAAATGTTTTTCAAACGTTGTTGCTCAGTAATTATCTCTTCACCTTCTTTAGGCAATAAATTGTCTCCTAAAGTATACAAACCAAACTCCATCGTGTGTTGTTCAATCATTCAAGATAATCTCCTTTCAAAATTAACACTTTAAAATTTTATCTGTTGATGCTATTATAATTCAGAGGGGAACATTATGTAAGTACGCACTTAAAAGTGGTATAGTACCCTAAAGGATACTATTGGAGGAATTAAATGGATATTAATCCGGAATTATGTCGTGTTGAAGATGCATTAGGTATTATTGTCGGGAAATGGAAGCCTATCATATTACTTAATCTGATGGAAAATGGGACCTTACGATTCAGTGAATTAAAAAGAAGTATTGATGGTATTACTCAGAAAATGTTGACTAAACAATTAAGAGAACTAGAGAATGAAAAACTAGTCCATCGAGAAGTTTACCCACAAGTGCCACCAAAAGTTGAGTATTCAATTACGAAGTATGGTGAAGAATTAAAACCTATATTAGTTTCTATGCATGAATGGGGAACGAAACATGAATTACGAAAACAAAAAGATAATTTAGTAGAACAAGGGTAAAAGAGTATAAAAACTAGAGCATCCAGTTGATGGAAGTTCTAGTTTTTTTGTTCATGCTTTTAAATACGATTTTCTAACATTTCGGTTATAATATAAATTATGTCATTATAATATAGTCACAAAAAAGTTTTCATTTTTAAAAGAAGACAAGGACAGACAACTTTAAAAGGAGTGTTTTTATTCATGGATTGGTTACTTCTCGGACAAATATTTCTTATTAATTTTCTTTACATCACGCTGAATACGATACGGGTTATTTTGACGATGCGAGGATATCGTAAGGTTGCACCGTTTATGGCGATGATCGAAATTATTATTTATACGCTAGGCTTGTCGATGGTTATGCAGTATTTATCGAATCCGATTTATTTAATTGTTTATGCGTTAGGATTTGGGATTGGAATTTACACAGGCATGATAATCGAGGATCGATTGGCATTGGGTTATTCTGTTATTTATATTATTACGGATTCCTTGGATCATACCTTACCAAATCATCTGCGAGAACTTGGTTATGGTGTAACGATTGAAAGAGGTTATGGCCGTGATGGTGAACGATTAGTCTTAACCGTATTAACTCCGAGGTCTATGGAGCGAAAACTTTATGGCGCGATTGATGAACTTAGTCCGACGGCATTTTACTATTCGTCTGAAGCAAAATATATCCGTGGTGGTTTTTGGACGAAGAAGATTGAACCCCAAAATATGGTTGAATCTACCGTCATTGAAGAGATGAATCGACAAGTTGATGAGTTCATGTCTAAAGATGATTATCAGGATGGCAGTTCAACAACAGAGAATAAGTAAAAGATAAGAGCGCAGGTTACTTCTGTGCTCTTTTTAACCGAACAACGTGTATGAATTATCTAGTTAATCGATACGATATAGGGATATGAATGCTTCTGTAAATACGTTTGTGCTATACTTTCCATAACAATAATTTTTACCTAAATGTGTAAACGAGGAGTTAAACGTATGCCTTTCAATGATGAAGGAATGCTAGATAATGATCAAGCGAAAATAATTCTTCAAAACATGGTCGACGCAGGGCGAGCAGGTCTTTTTTCGTGGGATATTGATAAGAACCGATTTCAAGTTATGGAGACATTTACTGGAAAAACATTCAATCAGATTAATACACTAGAAGAATTTCTCCATGAAATGGTATTTCACAAAGATGTTCGATTGGCGTTACAAGATTTGAACCGTTTTATGACGGGTGTCGACGATAGTTATCAAAGTACGTTTCGTATTTTGGATTATAACGGTGAAATCCGTTGGTTATTTACAAAAGGTACGATGCAGTCCGAGAATAGAATGAGTGCGATGATGTATGATGTAACCGAGGGTAACTTACAACAAGGACATGATCACAGAACAAACCTCATGAATAGTGACACATTTATGCGTAAATTAAAAAATGCGATTCAATGTACAAAAGATGCGGATCAGCATGGTGCGCTTCTTTATATTGATATTGGGAATTTCCACTCAATTATTAACAAACATGGCTTTGAATTTGGTAGTCAAATTTTACATAAATTTAGCCGTATTCTTCTCGAATTTGTTGGCAAACAAGATGAAATTGGACGTTTTCCTTATGATAAATTTATGATTCTTTTAAATGATATTACCGCTCTGCCCGAAGTTGAGCAGACTGCGCAATCAATCAGCTCGTTTTTTGATGAGCCAATTTATATAGAAGGCAAACAAATTTATTTAAATATCAATATAGGTATTACTTTATTCCCTGACGCAAGTTTAGATGTAGACGAACTGATGCGCTATAGTGATTTTGCGATTAACCATGCCCGTCAAAGTGGCAATCAATCAGCCGTATTCTTTGATTCGGAATTAATGGCTTCTTATAATCGTGAAATGGATATTGAAAATGAGTTGCCGACTGCGATATATAATCAGGAATTATCTTTAGTCTATCAACCCCAACTGGGTTTAAGAAATAAGGACATTACTGGATTTGAAGTTTTAGTTCGTTGGAACAATAAAAATCTAGGCTTCGTTTCACCAGGAGAATTCATCCCAATTGCTGAAGAAAAAGGGTATATCGTTGCGATTGGTCGTTGGATTCGTGAAGAAAGTTTAAAAACGGCTCGTATATGGTTAGATAGGGGTATTGAGTTTGAGAAGCTCTCAATCAATATCTCTACAGTTGAAATTGCACAAAAAGGTTTTAAAGAGCAGCTCTTACATCTATGTGCCCGTTATAATATTGAACCAAGAATGATTGAGTTAGAAATAACGGAACGCACATTCATGATGACTGAGGATGACGAGAACAATATTTTTACTGAAATTGTAAAAGAAGGCTTTAAAATTGCATTAGATGATTTTGGAACGGGCTATTCTAATCTTCGTTCATTGACCGCTTTTCAAATCAACACTCTGAAATTAGATAAATCACTAATAGATAACATAAAGGATTATAAGCAAAGACATATTATCATAGGTATTCTTGGAGCTAAAACGTATCTTTATGATGAAATTGTAGCTGAAGGTGTTGAGGACAAAGAGACGCTGGATATTTTGTCCGATTTAGGATTTGATACGATTCAGGGTTATTATTTCTGTAGACCGTTATCTAGAAGTGATATGGAGCAATTTATCTCTGCTTTTAGAGCAACAAACCATTATTGAATACTAAGCGAAGCACTCATTGTGAAATGGGTGTTTTTTTATTGGCGTAACACAATCGTAGTTAGCGTGATGACGATTATGCTGTCTTTGAAAATAATTTATTTATAATATGTAATGTGATACAATTAATAGTAATAGAAACAATCTTGTATAATGAACGGGTAAAAAGTGGGGGGGATATCGTGAGGAGGTCCTTGTCTGAAAATCAGTTTTTAACAAAGATAATGGATAGCCATGTAAAGGTTTTTCAAAATAACTCTAATATTCGAGAAGATGCCATGCGCTCAAATCTTTCACGGTTAAATTATTTAGCCATCACGACTATAGTCATTCATTCTGTCATGCTGTTACAAATTTGGTTTACAGAGGTTACGCCAGAACTTACTTTATGGAGGAGTGGGCTTTTAGTTAGCCATATTATTCTAATTTCTTATATGGTCTTTATATTCATCGTAACACTTCAAAATCGTCATAATGATGAATTCAGTAGATGGCTGGACCTTTTATCCATTATGACGTCTATTGTTGTATTAGGAGTTGGAACATCAATTTCGATATTGGATCAAATGGTTATGACATCTATCACGCCTCTGATAATCGCGTGTATAACTGCGGGAACAGTTATTTTAATGCGTCCGATCTATTCTTTTGTGGTTTTTGGTTTTACTTATTTCTTTTATTTTTATTTATTAGGTTGGATAGTTTTGGATGAAACAATATTACTGTCTAATCGGATAAATGGGTTTTCGATTATAGGCGTCGGGCTGTTATTGAGTATTATTTTTTGGCGCTACTATTACAAAACGACTGTTCAGAAAAAGTTTATTGAAAAACAGCGACAACAATTAGAACTAATGGCGTATAACGATTCATTGACCACGTTACCGAATCGGCGTTATTTTGATGAATTATTGAAGCGAGAAATTACAGCGATAAAGGAAAATAATCATGTATCTGCGATTTTAATGTTAGATATTGATGATTTTAAACAAATAAATGATAATTATGGGCATCCAGCTGGTGACAAGGTTCTAATGGAGTTCTCAAATCTTTTGAGCGATACAATTCGAACCAATGATATTGTTGCACGGTTTGGTGGAGAGGAATTTATTATTCTGATGCCAAATATTTCAGCTAAAGATAGTTTTATTCATGCCGAAAAACTAAGACAAGCCATTCAAAATCATGTCATTTTTGTTAAAAATGATACGTTGACTATCACAGCTAGTTTTGGTGTGGTGCAGTTGGACAAGCAGAATCAAAAATTTGATGAGTTATACCATAGTCTTGATCGTGCACTAAGTGTAGCTAAGGAAAATGGTAAGAATAGAGTCGTTTTGAGTAACGAGTAATTGTGCTTATTCTCTAATGAAGTAGTTGGATTGATAAGGAGGGCACTATGGATTTCGATATAGAGAACTTTCTAGATAACGATAAAGTGAAATTAATCCTACAGCATGTAGTTGATGCCGCGGAAGTTGGTGTATTTTTTTGGAATATGAAAGAACATCAATTCACGGTTATGGAAAAAATAACGGGACGAGATTTTGAGAACGTCAAAAACTTACCGTATTTTATTCATCAAGTAGCTTATAAAAAAGATCGTGAAATTGCGATGCAGGATTTAGAAAAGTTTATGAATGGTGTTGAGCCGTACTATCAAAGTACCTTCCGTATCGTAAATAAAGAGGAGGAGGTTCGTTGGGTATTTTGTAAAGGAACCATAGTGGATGAGGACGTACTCGGAGTCATTATG
>CAMYQS010000001.1 GCA_947296835.1 uncultured Atopostipes sp. | reverse complement strand
GTGCTACCGTTTCTAGGGTTGATTAACCAATCACTCAGACTATTTCGAGTTTTCCGTTTATTCCGATCCCTGCGTGTATTCCGTGCCTTTCGCTTATTCCAAAATTCCAAGAGTTTTGGGGTGCTGAAACGAACACTTAAAAAGCAGAAAGACTCATTAACAATAGTGGGAATTATCGTTTCAACTTATATCTTTATTGCAGCCTTATTAGTCTTCAATATTGAACCAGATACTTTCCCATCATTTTTACAAGCGATCCTTTGGGCGACAGAATCAATGTCCACAGCAACTTACACGGACTATTATCCGACATCAACTATGGGTGAAATCTTATCGATTATTTCGTATATAGTCGGAGTAGGAATCATAGCTTTGCCAACGAGTATACTAACGGCGGGTTATATGGATGAGCTGGAGAAAGAAAAGGGTGTTTATGTGGATGAAAATGATAAAGACAATATAAAAGATGCAACCGAATCGTAAAACAACCAAGAGAAAAAGTGCAGGCCGCTAACGGTCTGCACTTTTTAAATTGCTTCAATCTATACGAATGTATTCAGCGTTTTGGCACTTTCTAAAAATCCTTCTACCGGATTGTCACCAGGTGCAAACTCTAACAAAAAGGTTTGCTCATTTGGTGAGTATTTACGAATCAAGTCAATATACTGTTTCCATTCATCCGCAGCATCCGCTAGTGGAAATCGATTGTAAAAGTGTTCCCAGTTAAAGACGTGCACGTTGGTAATGTAAGGTGCCAATTTGGGTAGACTCTCAATCCGTTCGGCAACACTTAATACTTCAGCCGGTTGCCAGTAAAGGAATACGTTTGGGTTATTCATTTCACGCATTAAATCTAGCGCGCTCTCAGGCGTATCCGTGAGTGTATCCGAATGGTACTCTAAACTGATTGTAAAGTTTGCTTTAGCGGCTAGTTCACTAATGCGTTGGGCATCTTGCATAACTAGTTGGCGGGTTTCTGCACTTGCCTCTGCAGACCCTTTTTCGCCAGCCCACACACGTATCGTTGAAACACCTAGAATATTAGCCACGTCTAGAAAAGGTGTGAAATCCTTGAATGTACCGAGTTTATAGTACGTGCCGTAAGAACTGGATTGTAAACCAGCCGTTTTCATCTTAGCAGCGACTTCTTTTGCATTTTCTAGGTCGGTTTCAGGGACATGAATATCGCCACCCCATTCAATGGCATCTAAGTCAGCTTCTTTAGCAAGTGCAATGACTTCATCAACCGTTTTATCTCGAAATGTAACTGAACATAATCCAAGCATAAATATAGTAGCCTCCTAAGCCATAATTTCGTAGCCCTCTTTAGTAATCTCATATTGTAGTGGTTCGTCGTTAATATAACGCATCGCTTCGTCCGCCATCAAGGCACCTAAACGAGCCAATTCTTTACCGGTACTACCAGCAATATGCGGCGTGTATACCACGTTATCTAACTCAAAAATCAGAGAATCTTTTGCGGGTGGTTCTGGATAAACTACGTCTAAAACGGCGGTCAAGTCTGTTCGTTTTTGTAGAGCCTCTAGCATTTCGGGTTCATTTACAATCGCGCCACGAGCGGTGTTGATAAAGCTTGTTCCGTGTTTCATTTTACGGAAATGGTCACCTGTAATCATGTTCTCTGTTTCAGGTAACCAAGGGGCGTGTAGGGATACGACATCCGCTTGTTCGAATAATTCATCTAATCCAACGAGCTTAACGCCTAGTTTTTCAGCTTCTGCTTCTTCAATAAATGGGTCGTACGCAATAATATCTAAATCAAAAGGTTTTAATAACTCAATTGTTTTGCGTCCAATTTGGCTAAGTGAAATAATACCAACCGTTTGATTATAAGCTCCAGGCGTTTCATGAACAATCACGCCATCCGGTTTACCACGGTTTGCTCTCGTTTCACGGACAAATTTCCAACCGTCTTTTAGTGAGAATATAATTTGGCTAAGGGTGAATTCAGCCACGGGAATCGCATTGGCACTATTCGCAGTCGAAATTGTCACGCCTTGCTCCCAAACTTTATCCGTTAGTAGAGATTTCATCGATCCAGCTGCATAGAAAATCGCTTCTAAGTTCGGTGAAATAGCCATGATTTCTTCACTATACTCAATAGAGCCCATTCCTGAAAAAATCACTTCGACATCTTTAAAGGATTCAAGATTATTTTTGTAATTTGTTTTGGTAATATTTTCGCCGATGACGTCAAAATTCGCATGAATTAATTTCAAAGTCGCTTCGTCATAGCATTTCTCAAACATAAAATCAGATAACACAAAGAGCGCTTTTTTCATTTTATTTCCAACTTTCTAGTTTTTTACTGTATAGTCCTTCGTCTAAAATATACCACAAGGGTTTCTTTTCAAACAACAAACCCGATTGGAGATTATGTCTCAGCCAATTTATTGGCAAGCTTTTGAAAGACACCAATAATAGGTCCAATAATTAATGCAGAGATAATCGTTCCTTCGCGTACACCAATGACACTACCGGTCACACTAAGTCCCAGTAACACAGCTAAAATGACAAGTGTCACATCAAATACCGTCTTCACGACACCAAATGGACGATTCATCACATCCGCTATTACATTGACAATACCTTCCGCAGGATTATAAACTTTCGCTGCTTTCAATTGTAAGAACACACCGAATCCCAAAACCACACAACCAATTAATAAAATCAATAATTGTTGAATGTACGTTTCAGGTAATACATGTTGAAAAAGATAATTCGCAAAATCGACCGCAAAACCTAAAATAAAAGATACGCCAATTTGGAACAATTGAATTTTAGGAAAAGCTTTTCTCTGAATCGCGATTTGTAAAAGCACATAGATAAGATTAAACAAACCGGTCATCATCCCGAAACTCAATCCAGATAGCTGACTGATCACAAAAGCCAAGCTTGTGACCGCTGTTGCGCCAAGCTGAGCCTTAGTAATTAAGGTAATCGCAAACCCAACAATTAAAATACTAACAAATAATATAAGATAATCTTGTGTTTTTTGCTTCATTTTTTCCTCCGAAACCGCTTTTATTCATATTACCACGAATCTCTTTTATATGAATCTTTTATATGAATATACAATTTTAATGAAATACTTTTCCCATTACCCCACTTTTAAAAAAGTTACTGCGTAATCTATAGGTGTACATAGAAAGAGGGCCTCTCGAAAACGATATACCCTTAAAACATATTATTGTATCTCTGATTTATAACCTGTAAATAGTGCTGATAATCCTCCCGACTATCATCCTCGAACACTATTTACGCCATATGAAAAAAAGCAGCCCATGCCTCGGGCTGCTTTTTGCTTTATATCGCTTAAATTAAAACCATATGGTAAAGAAAAACCATATAATCATTGCGAGTTGAATGGCTGCTTCTGCTAGTTGTCCCGTTAGAAATCCGACCACTGAGCCAATTGATGCACGTAAGGACTCTTGGATTGATCGACCTTGTCGCATTTCAAGAATGAGTACGACGATAAAAGGTAAGATAATAATTCCAAAAGGTGGAAAGATAAAAGACCCAACGATAACGGATAAAGCTGCTCCTTTTTCACCGACCGAACTCCCACCGTATTTTTTCACCGATAGGGAACTGGCAAATATATCGGCCAAAGTCAGTATGATGGTTAATATGACCATCACGATCCAAAAGAATGCGGTCAACTCACTGGAGTTAATGAAAAAGTGATAGATTAAAAATCCTGCCCATACCGCGGTTACACTTGGTAAAACGGGATAAATAAGGGCTACAAAACTAAGTCCGAATAAAAGTAATACAATAAGCCATAAGATAAAATCCATGGGAACACCTCTCTCTGTCTGTTAAACCTACTCTTATTTTAACAAGACATCAAGCATCATGCATCAGTCTTTAGTTGGGCTTTGTTTAATCTGATCAATACTTGCCGCCCACGCACCTACTTGCTCCGTTCCGCCGTAAGTGAATTGACCTTCCACTAAAATCTCACCTGTTGAAATAGCATAAACAACGAGATCTGTTGGTCTAATTTGATTTCTTTCTGAGTCATCTTCTATTTCGTTATTGTTCAGGACGAATAATTTACCATCTAAAATAAACAACTCATTCATTGCAAAATCCATATTTTTATTTTCTTTGAAGTCCATTGTTAAATCAACTGCACTAACTTTTTCTTGACTTGTTTTATCATATTCAACTAAAGTTGTATCAACGATACTATATAATCGACTGTCATCACTTACGATTAATCTTTCACCAGCTGCTTCTCGTTTGATTATGGCATCTTTGTCATAATCGACTAAGTAACTCACTTCTTCACTTGTTTCTGAATCAAAAGAACGGAAAGCTTGTATCGATTCGTTGTGGTGTACCGCTGTATATACAACGGGTTCAATATAATCTGGTGTTTTAAGTAAGACAGTTTCTGTCATGTTTTTTGTTTCAAAGTTATATGAAATAAGAGAAAGTTCACTTACTTCAAAATTCTCATTAGAATGATTGGATAGACGCGTGTCGATTAATACGTCAACAACAGGGTAGTTTTCGTTGATTCCTACAATACTTGCATAAAAAATATTTGATCCAAGTTCACGTGTTACGAAGTCTTCTTCGATTTTATTCGTTTCTTTATTCAAGGCTCTAAACTGTAATTTTGAATAAATTTCTGAAAACACATTACTTTGGTATTCAAAGTGTGCTGAAGTTAAGTACTCTTCATCGGCTGAAATGAGGTACGAGTATGTGTTCGTTCCATAAGCCAATTTATTTACAAAATCAGGATACGTTTCTTTCAGCATCATGATTTCCATTTCTTCTCTTGCATCTAGCATCTCTAGATAAGGAAGATTTGCCGGAACAAGGATGTCCTCATTCGTTAAGCTAAAAGAACTGTAATTATAAATATAGCCATTGAAAGAATAATCATCTAGAATTTCTTCATTTCCAGCTTGTACTGTAAGATGAACGAGTTCGTCTTCATCAATTTGAGGAACCGTTACAAAATACACTGCAAGACCGATCACACTCAGAATTAAACTAATACTTAATTTTAAATAACGCATGTTTATCCTCCTTTAGACTCTCACTTTATTTTTCAATAGTAAATGACTAATTAACGCACTAATCACCATCATAAGTAGGATGTAAGCACCCTGCATTAAGAAGATGTGGCTTGGTTTTATAATCCAAGGCATTGAATCAATTGAGTTAAGCGCACTAATATAGAAATAACCGACAAAATAAGCGATGAAATAAATAATTCCACCAATTGCTCCTTTGACACTGAAGCTTCTTTCCATCAGAATCGCTGTGAATAAAGCAAGTAAGGCCGCAAAGGCAAAACCGTATATGTGTAAAAACTCAAAGCTAGTCGTGGGGAACAGGGTTAGTTGAATCATTTCATAAGGGGGTTGCACATTGTGAATATTTAAAGCTGTAAAATATTCTGGCTGTATGGCGTTTTCGAAAATCACAAAAATAATAGCATAAAGACCAAATTGAGTCAGGAATGCGAGAAGTCCACCAATTAAAAAAGTGATCGCTTTTGAGAAAAAGATCGACATCCGATTAATCGGTAACATCAGTAATCGGTAGATGAATGTATTCTTTCCTAACCATTCACGATACCAAGTAAACAAACTATAAAAGACAAAGAGTAGGGGAACGATTAGAATCGCTACTGGAAATAACCCACTACCTGTCACATCATGCATACTGAACTGTTGCATTGGCACATTGGATTCCAGCGACTCTTTTAAATAAGCATTATAATTAGTAATCGTATCAAATAATGCAATAAATTGAATCACTGCAGATAAAACAATTGCTGGAATTAAGAAACGTAGGAAACGTCCGAGTTCAAATTCCAATAAACGGATAAATTTTATCATCTTAAAAGCCCCCTTGGTCATTGTTTGTCAAACTCGTAATTGCTGATACGGTCGGAATAAGGTGAGTAAACATCGCGCATAATATCAATAATTGATTTACCTTCCGTTTCGCGAATCTCTTCCACGTTGAATTCACGTAAGATTTTACCTTCGTCCATTAAAATGGCACGGTCTACGATAAATTCAATTTCATTAATTTCATGCGTTGTAATTAATACACCTTTATTTTCAACTAAGTAAGATGTAAAAACTTCTGAAATTTGTTCACGGGTGAAAATGTCAATTCCTGAAAACGGCTCGTCCATTAAAACGTAGTCTACATCTAAAGCTAATCCGAGTAACAAGTTTACCTTAGCCACGTTACCTTTTGATAGAGTCTTGATTTTATCGTCTTTATTTAGTCGGAAGAAACCAAGCATCTCTTCAGCACGCTTTTTATTCCACGTTTCGTAAAATGACCCCATAAAATCCATTGCTTCACGGATACGCATTTCAGGTAGTGTAATGGCTGCATCTGGAATAAAGGATACTTTGTCATAAATTCCTGGGTGGTGTTTTTCACCATCAATTAAAATTTCACCTTTTGTAACAGGCTGTAAGTTCATGATGTGGTTTAGAATCGTTGTTTTACCAACACCGTTCACTCCGATTAGGGTACTAATTTCACCTTTAGGCACTGTGAAATTAATCCCGTCTAGTACTTTTTTACGACCATATTTTTTGTGTACATCGATTAATTCGATCATTTCTTAATCCCTCCATTTGGGTAATTTCTTTTCGAGAGTTCTTTTTCAACTAATTCTGTAACTTCTTCATATGAGATGTCGATTGTTTGAATCGATGATACGAATGTTTCAACTGCTCGACGAACAAAATCTTTTTTTATTTTTTGTATCAACTCTGTATTTTGTGTGACACGACTTGGCCGATGTGGCTCTGTGTAAATCCAACTCATTTCTTCCATTTCGCTGAATGCTCGCTGGACCGTGTTTGGGTTAATGTTGAATTGACGTGCAATCTCCCGTCGTGAAGGTAATTCTTCACCGGGTTTGAACTGGTTACTTACAAGCTTCTCTCTGAAATAATCAATCAGCTGCAAATAAATTGGATCCCGTTGATTAAACTGTCTCCTCACAAAAGTTCACTCCTTTAGTAGGCGGTTAATCTGCATAGTGTATTAAGTGGTTAATACACCATGGTCAAAAAAATTCTGACGCCACATTTAATTGTTGAGTGTATTATATACTTGGTACACTATCGCTGTCAATAGTTATTTCAACTCTTTTAAACGGCAAGTGTCCTTATATAGAAGGACTCGAGAAAAAGAATAGGGTAATCTTTTCAAAAGCCGATATGGATAGGGTAAAATAAAGACACGAACTAGATTGTAAAATGAAGGGAGCATTTCGATTGGTCGATAAAATAATAGAACCAGGCACTTTCAACATCGGTGTGACTGGTTTGAAACATGGTCATATACATGGCATGACACAGGGTTTAGTTGATGCAGGCGCAACGGTGAAATACGTCTATGATTCGGATCCAAAGCAAGTGGCGAAATTTAAACGTTACTTTCCAGATACAGAAATTGCGAAGTCACTTGAGCAAATCTTAGAAGATGATTCCATCCAGTTAGTTGCAGCTGCTGAGATTCCAAATCTAAGAAGTAAGCTCGGTAATCGTGTAATGTACGCAGGTAAGGATTATTTCACAGATAAAACTGGTTTTACAACACTCGAACAATTAGCCGAAACGAGACGGGTTGTAAAAGAAACGGGTCAAAAATACTTTGTGTACTTTAATGAGCGCGTAAATATAGAGAGTGCACTATATGCCGGACAATTAATCAAGGAAGGCAAAATCGGGGATGTCATACAGGTCACCGGATTTGGTCCACATCGTTTACGAAAAGAAAAACGGCCGGATTGGTTTTTTAATCGCGAGCAGTATGGTGGTATCTTAGCGGATATTGGGACTCATCAGATTGAACAGTTTTTATTCTATACGGGGAATAAAAGTGCGAAAATCTTACATAGTAAAATTGGAAATTATGCCAATCCAGATAAGCCAGAACTGGATGATTATGGGGATGCGACCTTAATAGGTGAGAATGGTGCGACAGGTTTCTTCACAGTTCATTGGTTTACACCAGATGGCTTACCAACTTGGGGAGATGGGCGACTATTCATTACCGGGACCAAAGGCTCAATTGAAATTCGTAAATATTTAAATGTGGGTATAGATGATACAAAAGATCATTTATTCTTAGTGACTCAAGATGAAGTAGAACATTTTCAATTAACGGGGCAAGTAGGGATTTCATTTTACAAAGAAATGATTTTTGATTGTATTCATCGAACAGAACGAGCGATGACGCAAGACCATGTCTTTACTGTGCATCAACTATCTTTAACGGCACAAAAAGAAGCGGCTCGTATTGAAAGGGCCCCAGTCCGTGAATAGACAAGGTTTCTAACCTGTAAAAGGATGTAATCGAATTCATTTCAAAAAAAGAATCGTCTTGAAATACCAAAAAAGTCGAAAAAATACCATTTCTTAATTGTAAGCCTTTTAATAATAAGTTATAATAAAACTGAAACATCGGATGACTTTTGTGAGGAGGTATAATTTGCAACGACCATTAGTTGAAAGAACGGCAGATGCCATCATAAAATTCATAACAAGTGAGGACTTATCGACAGGAGATAAACTACCAAACGAGTACGAATTAGCCACTACTCTTGAAGTGGGTAGGAGCACGATACGTGAAGCGGTACGTTCTTTAGTTTCTCGAAATATCTTAGAAGTTCGACAAGGATCAGGTACTTATGTGAGTGAAAACACAGGGATTTCAGAGGATCCGCTAGGGTTTGCTTTTGTGGAAGACACGTTAAAATTAACAGAAGATTTATTCGCCCTACGTTATGTATTAGAACCTGAGGTAGCGATGCTAGCTGCTTACAACCGTACAGAAGAGCAATTAGCATATTTAGAACAAATCAGTCGTGAAATTGAAGAAGCGATGGAAACCTCAGATGGGTTACACTTTGAGTTGGATATAGAGTTTCATTCAATCATCGCTGACATGAGTGGAAATATAGCGATGGGGCATTTAATCCCTGTGATTAACCAATCAATTACGTTATATAATAGTTACTACACGAACAATCAGAGTAAAGCAGAAACAATTCAAGCTCATCGTGAGATTGTAGAAGGAATTCGGGGTCAGAATCCATTTCAGGCGAAGTATGCGATGCAAGCACATATCGCAGATAACCAACGTCAATTAGAAGTCAATCGAAAAAATAAGACAGCAAAAGCAACATCCGGCGAAAAATCAATTGAAAAAAATGATAAAAACTAGTTTTAAAATAGAAGATGTGTTAGGTTATAAGTAAGTCATCAGATGATTGCGAAAATCATCTATACACAAGGAGGAAATGTCGAATGTCAAATGTTCTAAACACACTAAAAGAGAATTATATCTTTGCAGTTATCCGAGGTAAAACGGAAGAAGACGGTTTTGAAATTTCTAAAGCAGCAGTTGCTGGTGGAATAAAAAATATTGAATTAACATTCAGTACACCAAACGCAGCTAAGGTTATGAAAGACTTAGTTGAAGAGTACAAAAACGATGATACCGTAGTTGTCGGAGCAGGAACAGTAATGTCTTTAGACTTAGCAAAAGAAGCGCACGAAGCTGGAGTAGAATTCTTAGTTAGTCCACATTTTGACGCCGAAATTGCAGCATATGCAAACGAAGTTGGCACGCATTACATGCCAGGTTCAGGTACCGTTACGGAAGTTGTGAATGCAATGAAGGCTGGATGTGAAATCATCAAAGTTTTCCCAGGTGGTATTTTAGGATCAGGTTTCATCAAAGACGTTCACGGGCCAATCCCAGAAGCACAATTAATGCCTTCAGGTGGTGTTGGTTTAGAAAACATCGCTGACTGGAAAGCTAAAGGTGCAGTTGCGGTTGGAGTTGGAAGCGCATTAAGTAAAGGTGTGGACGAAAAAGGCTACGCTGCAGTTACTGATAATGCGAAGGAATTTGTTTCAAAATTAAACTAATGAATAACAAATAAAAATGATAAAAAGGAGCACTAAATTTATGTATATGACTTTTAGATGGTATGGCGAAGATGACCCAGTAACCTTAGAAAACATTCGTCAGATCCCAACAATGAGAGGTATTGTTTCAGCGATTTATGATATTCCAGTAGGTGAAGTTTGGCCTTTAGAAAGAATTGAAACATTAAAGAAAACGGTTGAAGATGCTGGTTTAGAACTATCAGTTATTGAATCAGTGCCTGTGCCAGAAGACATTAAATTAGGTCTAGATACTCGTGACCAATTAATCGAAAACTACGCACAAACAATCCGCAACTTAGGTAAAGCTGGAATTGAAACAGTATGTTACAACTTTATGCCAGTATTTGACTGGACACGTTCAGACTTAGCTTACGAATTAGAAGATGGCTCAAATGCTTTAATCTTCGACGAAGAAGAAGTTAAGAAAATGGACCCACGTACGTTATCATTACCAGGTTGGGACGAAAGTTACTCATCTGAAGAAATGAACGAAATCATGGACCAATATGAAAATGTTAGTACGGAAGACTTATGGGATAACTTAACGTACTTTATCGAACGGATTATTCCGGTTGCTGAAGAAGCAGGCGTGAAGATGGCTATCCACCCGGATGACCCTCCTTACTCAATCTTCGGTTTACCAAGAATTATTACAGGTAAAGATGCAGTAGAGCGCTTCTTAAACATCGTTGATAGTCCAAATAACGGAATTACAATGTGTGTTGGTTCATACGCATCAGATCCTAAAAACGACACAATTGACATTCTGCGCTATGCATTAGAGCGCAAACGTGTAAACTTCATGCACGCTCGTAACATTAAACTATACGGTGAAGGTCGTTCATTCGAAGAATCAGCGCACCCTTCAGAGTACGGTTCAATTGATATGTACGAAGTGGTTAAAGCTCTAAGTGACTACGACTGGGAAGGCGCAATCCGTCCAGACCACGGTCGTATGGTATGGGGAGAAACAGGTCGTCCAGGATACGGTTTATATGACCGAGCACTAGGCGCAACTTACCTATCAGGTTTATGGGAAGCAGCACGTAAAGTAGCTGGAAAAGACTACATCGAAAAATAAATTTTAACTTTAAGACTCAGTTGCGATTTTCGCAATTGGGTCTTTTTCTTTTCTCTTTGTGAAATGTTCATTCTGAAGACCTTGTGCTTGTGGTAAGTAGTAAAATCGGGGGTCTTAATGAGGGTATATTTTAAAAAAGTCAGATATTAAAATATACCGGTACTCTATATGTTAAAACAGCACGATTTTAAAATATATCGGCACTCTACATGTTAAAACAGCACGATATTAAAATATACCGGTACTCTACATGTTAAAACAGCACGATATTAAAATATACCGGTACTCTATATGTTAAAACAGTATGATTTTAAAATAAACAATAATTGCGGACTCAATATAGCGATTTTGGGGTTCGTTTCACAAAAACGCGCTGCTTCTTCAAAAATGTACTATTAGCCAAAAACGTCATTCGATAAGACGAGCTAATGGTAAATTAAATTTATACTTATTTTACAGTTGTTGCTTCCACGTATACACTAGGGTTAACAAATTTGTAGGCGCTTACAAATAGATTTCGTTTAAAAAGGGGAAGTAAAATGAATTTCGATTGGATTAAAACTAGAGCACTCACACACCCGGACAAAGTAGCTATCATCGACCCGATTAAAGAAACAGAGTGGACGTACAAAGAGTTAAACATTCGTGCGGAGAACTTAGCTAACCAAATGGTCAGAGATGGTGTTCAAAAAGGTGACCGTGTTGGAGTAAACGTGCCGAATGATGTAGCAATCATGGACTTTTTATTCGCGTCTATCAAGGTTGGTGCAGTGTTTGTACCGCTGAACTGGCGACTAAAACCTATTGAAATAGAAGGTGTTATTAAAGATGCAGGCATTAAGTATATTGCATATGCAGATAACCATTACGAACGTTTAACTAACTTACCAAAAGAATACTTAAAGTATAACGTTGACCATGATGAATACAATGAAATTGTTGACCCATCTACTCATGAACCATTTAAGACAGTAAGCCATGAGTCAGACGACATGGCAATGTTAATCTACACAAGTGGATCAACGGGTAAACCTAAAGGGGTTATCCATACACATGAGTCATACCGTAACAATATCTATAATGAAATAATGTCATGGAACTTAACTGATGAAACAGTTACAGTTGCTGCAGCGCCAATGTTCCACGTTGTAGGATTCATTGATATTGTACTTCCTGCATTAATGGTGGGTGGAACGACAGTTTTACAAAGATACTTTGATCACTTACAAATTAACAAGCTAATCGAAAAATACAAACCAACAATCCTAGTTTTGATTCCAGCAATGTACTTTGGAATGATCTTTGACCCAGAGTTTTCAATTGAGCAGTGGGATAGTGTTGAGCTGTTTGCATCTGGTGGATCAGCACCACTTCCAGCAGTACAAGATCACTTCAAGCAACTAGGTAAGATTATTGTTAACGCATACGGCTTAACTGAAGCACCTCTAGTTACTTATAATAGTAACGAAGCAGCTTTAGCAAACGAAACATCAATCGGACGTCCAGTTATGAACTTGGCACATAAGATTGTAGATGAAGAGATGAATGAAGTACCTTTAGGTGAAATGGGAGAGTTAATTATCCGTGGACCAAGCGTAACACCTGGATATTATAACTTACCTGAAGAGAACGAGAAAGCATTCGTAGATGGCTACTTCCGCACAGGAGATTTAGCAGTTGAAAACGAAAGCGGTGAATTAACAATTGTTAACCGTCTGAAAGAGTTAATTATTACGGGTGGAGAGAACGTCTTGCCTTCAGAAGTTGAAGCAGTACTAAACAAACACCCATTAATCTCACAAGGTATCGTAGTTGGTTACGAACATCCTAAGTTTGGTGAATCCGTTGGAGCAGTTGTTATATTAAACAAGGATGCAAAAGGATACGATAACTACAAAGAAATACTAGACGAATTCATGCTGAAAAACTTAGCTGGATATAAAACACCTAAGTTCTATCTTGAATTAACTGAAATTCCATTAAACTCGACAGCTAAGCCGGATCGCTTAGAATTACAACGTTTAATGAATGAAGCAGCTGGTACACTTGATGTTGAAGAATTAAGTAAATAATCGGCGAGATTAATAAAAGTTATGTAACACATTAGATACCGTTATTTGTTTAAAAGTAACTACACACTTAAGATTATGTTGTAAGCGCCTGCAACACAATCAAAAATGAACTTGGAGGATAAAGATGACTACAGTATTAGAGAATAGAGAAGAATTATTAAAAGAATTATTTCCAGAAGACGTATTAAAGTTTAGTGATGAATTATCTGATGGTGAGTTAGAGTTTTTAAGACAATTAGTAGAGTTGTTAGAAACAAAGTATCGTAAAGATTTAAATGACCACTGGGCAAATGCAACAGTCCCTGAAGGCTTCTTTGAAGACATGGGTAAATTAGGTTACTACACGAACCCACTATTATATGAAGGACGCGAGGGTGCATTTGGGCCAAGCCAACACTTCCAGTTCATGTTTGCATACACACTAGCTAGATTCGATGTTTCATTAAACACATTATTAGGTGTTCACTCAGGATTAGGATTTAATACATTCCTATTCGGTGGAAACAAAGAGCAAAAAGAAAAGTACATTCTACCATTAGCAACACACGAATTACGTACATGTTTTGCACTAACAGAACCAGATCACGGATCAGACGTAGCTTGGGGATTAGAAACAGAAGCTCGCCAAGAAGGTGACAAATGGATTCTAAACGGATCAAAACGTTGGATTGGTGGAGCGAACGTAGCGGATGTTATTCCGGTATTTGCACGTGATGCAGAAACAGGAAAACCAAGAGCATTTATCGTTCGTAGAGAACAAGAAGGTGTAGACATTGATGTTATTCAAAATAAGATTGCATTAAAGATTGTTCCAAACTGTGATATCACTTTAACAAACGTAGAAGTCCTAGAAGAAGATCGTCTAGAAAACATCACTCGTTTCAGAGATATCGCTAAGATTCTTTACTCAACTCGTGCAGGTGTTGCATATATGGCAACAGGAGCTATGGCTGGAGCACTACAAGCAACATTGAAATATGTTACTGAGAGAGAGCAATTTGGTAAGAAGATTTCAAACTACCAATTAGTTCAAGAAAAATTAGCTATGATGCAATCAAACTTAACGAACGCTATGGCATTATCAGCGCGTATTGCTAAGTTGCAAGAAGAAGGTAAGTATGACGAAGTTGCTACATCAATCGGTAAAATGTCAAACGCTTTACGTTTACGTGAAACGGTAGCAATGGGCCGCGGAATCTGTGGAGGAAACGGTATCCTTGTAGAAAATGATATCGCACGCTTCTTCGGCGATGCAGAAGCTGTATTCACTTACGAAGGAACACATGAAATTAATGCTTTAGTTATCGGTCGTGCAATGACTGGTGTGTCAGCATTTAACTAAGTTAACCATATCTAGGACAAATCGCTATACAAATTGGGAATGAGATTTGTCCTTCCTTTTATAAAAAATAATATTAGACGCAAAATAATTCTGGAGGAATCAGAATGACAATAAGAAAAGCAACCGTATTAGGCGCAGGAGTGATGGGAAGTCAAATCGCTGCGTTATTAGTAAACGCCGGACTCAAAGTTGAGTTACTGGATATTGTAATTGATGAGGAAGACCGTAACAAATTATCGAAACAGGGATATGATCAAATTACGAACCCTAGACAGAGCCAATTATATGATGATTCATTTAAAGGAAACCTAACATATGGTAACTTTGAGGATAACTTAAAAGAAGCTTCAGATTCGGATATCTTTATTGAAGCAGTTAAAGAAGATATCAAAATCAAACATGATATTTGGACGAAGATTGCAAGTATCGCAAAAGAAGATGCAATTTTAGCAACAAATACTTCAGGTATTCCAATCAACAAGATTGCAGAAGCATTATCTGAAGAGGATAAAAAGCGTTTCGCAGGGCTGCACTTCTTTAACCCACCGCGTTACATGAAATTAGTTGAGATTATTCCAAACGCAGAAACGAGTGAAGAAGTCTTAACTGAATTATCAGACTTTACTGAGAACGTGTTAGGTAAAGGTGTTGTAAATGCAAAAGACGTACCAGCATTCGTTGCAAACCGTACAGGAACACAATCAATGTCGGATGCAATGTACCGTGCAGAAAAAGCAGGATTTACAGTTCCTGAGTTAGACGCATTAACTGGTAAAGTTATTGGTCGCCCAATGGGAACTTACAGACTAGCCGATTTAGTTGGTTTAGATGTTGCAATGTTCGTAGTTGGTGGTTTAATGCAAGACCCTTCTGAAGAGAAATTCTTTAACCAATCTTCATTAATTATGAAATTATATGAAGCAGGATCGTTAGGAAACAAAACAGGTAAAGGTTTTTACAAGAAAGAAAACGGTAAATACAATGTAATTAATCCTGAAACAATGGAATACTCAGAAGCAGAAAAACCGAAATTAGAAATCTTAGATAAATTAGGTAAAGACCTAAAAGAAAATATGGATATTATTTTCAACGCAGATGACAAAGCAGGAACGTTACTATGGGAAACATTAAGTAACACGTTCTTCTATGCAGCGAACAACGTACCGAAAGCCACGGACAACTACAAAGATATTGACCGTGCAATGGTATGGGGATTCAACTGGCGTAAAGGTCCATTCCAATTATGGGATCTAATGGGATTCGAACGCGTAAAAGAGCGTCTTGAAAAAGAATATGGCGAGTTACCAAAATGGGTAGCAGACCGTACGGAGCCTTTCTACGAAGAAAACGAAACATTAGAAAACGTAACACCGGTAGAAGAATTTGTTACAGAAGACGTTTGGGATGGTGACGATTCGAAACTAAGTGTAACGGATAATAACCAATTATTATTCAAATTCCAAACACCAAACAATACATTAACACCAGGATTAGGCGATGACTTAATCGAAGCAGTAGACACATTAGAAAATGGACACTACTCAAGTATGGTTATCTATACTGAGGGGCCAAACTTCAGTGTGGGTGCAAACTTATATGGTGTTAAAACAGCAATCGAAAAAGATAAAGTAGATGAGTTAATTGGTGCACAAGTTGCTAACTTACATGACGCGGTAAACCGTCTACGTTACTCTACAAAACCGATCGTAACAGCGACTCAAGGACGTGCATTAGGTGGAGGAGCAGAAATCTTATTAGCTTCGCCAGCGGTTGTTGCAGCAGCCGAAAGTTACATTGGACTTGTTGAAGTTGGAGTAGGTGTTATTCCAAGTGGTGGTGGATTAGCTGAATTAGCTGAACGTGTGCTAACAGCCCCTGGTCAAAAAGCAAATAAAATTAATATAATGGCAGACGTTGTAACTCGAATTGCAATGGGTCACGTAGCAATGAGTGCCTATGAAGCTCGTCGTGACTTAATTTTACGCGATACAGATACAATTATCGCGAATGGGGACAGCCGTATCACAGTTGCTTTAGAAAAAGCAGACTTTATGGCACGTACAAACTATGTTCCACATACAGAAGTAACATTTGAAGCACTAGGTGAAGACTTTACAGCGGTCGTTGAAGGACAATTAGATTCAATGCGCTTAGGACACTTCATTAGTGATTATGACATGGAATTAGGATTAGCGGTTGCAGATACTTTAGCAGGTGGAAAAGTTCCTAAGAGAACATACATCAACCAAAAATGGGTTCAACATCTAGAGAAAGAGCAATTCGTTCGCCTAGCTAAGAACCAAAAAACGTATGAGAGAATTGCTCATATGCTAGAGAAGAAGAAACCACTAAGAAACTAATGTTGATTAGAATTCCAGTAAATAAAAGGGGAATGAAATAGTATGCAAGATGCGTATGTAGTAGCTTATGGACGTGCCGCAACGGGTAGAGGTAAAGCCAATGGTGCTTATGCTCACACGAGAGCGGATGACGTCGCAGCTCAAGTATTAAAAGGTGTTATTGAACGAGTAGATGGGGACTTTGATCCTGCTTTAATTGAAGATGTTATTGTAGGAAATGCTTTCCCAGAAGGAGAGCAAGGAATGAACTTTGCAAGAACGATTGCATTAAGAGCAGGCCTTCCTCACACAGTTCCAGGACAAACGGTAAACCGTTACTGTTCATCTGGTTTACAAACGATTGCGATGGCTGCGAATGCAATTATGGCAGGCCAATCAGATGTTGTAGCAGCAGGTGGAGTAGAGTTTATGAGTGCAGTACCAATGGGTGGAAACGAGCCAACAAATAACCCAACTCTTCAGGCTGAAGACGTTGGAGCTTCATACCCAATGGGCTTAACGGCTGAGAACGTAGCAGATAAATACAATGTATCGCGTGATGATCAAGATGCATTTGCAGTTCAAAGTCACCAAAGAGCACATTCTGCTCAAACCGAAGGACGTCTAAAGGATGAAATCATCCCAGTTGAGATTAACAAAGTATCTTATACTGAAAACGGACCTCAAGTAACAAAAGAAATGTTTGATGTGGATGAAGGAATTCGTCCAAACTCAAATGTCGAGACGTTAGCAAAATTACCAACAATCTTTAAGGCGAACGGATCAGTTACCGCAGCTTCTTCTTCACAAGTAAGTGATGGAGCATCATTCGTTATCTTAATGTCAGGTGATAAAGTTAAAGAATTAGGCATTAAACCAATTGCGCGCTTTGTAGGTTTTAAAGCAGTCGGTGTTGATCCGAAGTTAATGGGAATTGGACCAGCTTACGCTATTCCAGAAGTCCTAAAATTAGCAAACTTATCATTAGAGGATATCGACTTAATTGAATTAAACGAAGCATTCGCTTCTCAAGCATTAGCTTCAGTTCGTGAATTAGGTATCGATACAGACATTACAAACGTAAATGGTGGAGCAATTGCACTAGGACATCCATTAGGCGCAAGTGGTGCAATTCTAACAGCACGCCTATTGAACGAAATGTCACGACGTCCAGACTCGAAATACGGAATCGTATCAATGTGTATCGGTGTTGGAATGGGTGCTGCAGGAATATTCGAATATCTTCATTAAAATCAACAATTGACATTTAAGTATTGATGAAGAAAACAAAAGGGCTATTTCATCGATAACAATCGGGTGAAATAGCCTTTATTGTTTTAAAATAAGGAGAGTAAATAATGTCTAAGACAATTCTATACGATGTACAAAATCATGTAGGAATCGTACAAATCAATCGTGAATCATACCGAAATGCGTTTGGTGAAACAACGTATCAAGAAATTATTGACGTAATGAATGAAATTAATCAAGATGACAACGTAAAAGTAGCTGTTATAACAGGTGTCGGCAATCACTTTAGTGCTGGTGGAGATGTGAACTATTTCCAACAACTTATTGATGAAGGCCAAGAAGTTAGTAAGGAAGCTGTTCTCCTAACAGGGCGTATGGTGAAGAGTGTAAAACAGAATTCAAAACCCATTATTGCAGCGGTAAATGGTGTTGCAGCAGGTGCAGGGTTAGGTTTAGCTATGGCGTGTGATTTCATCGTTATGGGTGAGTCGAGTCACTTAGTTACAGCCTTTATCCAGATGGCTTTCCCAGGAGATACTGGTTTACTGTATACATTACAACAAGCAATTGGTACATTCCGTACAAAACGCCATGTCATGTTAGGTGAACCAATTACTGCTGAGTTAGCAGCTGAATATGGCATTGCCTATGCCGTTGTGAAAGATGCAGAAATCGCAGATACGGTTACCGAATTAGCAGGGAAGCTAGCGTTTGGTCCAACAGAAGCATTAGGCTACCAAAAAGAACTAATGGCTGAAATGTTTTACCCAGGAATTGATGAGTTTAATAAAAAAGAAGCTGAAGTGATGAACAAGGCTTCAAAGAGTGCAGATCATAAAGAAGCTGTTGATGCATTTTTGAATAAAAGGCATCCAAAATTCAAATAGCGAAAACGTTTTATGTTAATATAATAGTACTATTTTAACATAAGGAGCACTTACTCATGAACATTAGCCAAATGGAATACTTAGTAGAAATTGTACAATCAAACTTTAATATTACAGCGGCATCACAAAAATTATATGTATCACAGTCTGCGATTAGTCAATTCATTATTAATTTTGAAAATCAAAATGAAGTAGACTTATTTGTGCGTAAAAATGGGAGGATTACAAATCTGACTTCAGCTGGAATGAAGATTTATCAGTCTTCTCAACGCGTACTCGAACGATACTATGATTTAGAAAATACATTGAAAGATGCCTCGTCACAACAAAAAGGAACGATCAAGATTGGTATCCACCCAACGGTATTACGATTATTTTTCACAAATTTTATTCCAAGATTTTTATCAGAGAATAAAGAAGCCTATATAAATGTTGTTGAAGGTGGAACCCTTGAACTTCGAGAAAAGCTCATTGATCATGCAGTTCAAGCAGCAATCTTAGTTCATCCAACAGAGTTGAACCCGAGTGAATTTGAAGAACATCAACTTATGCGGACAGAAGTTGCGGCATTCATGAGCCCCGATCATCCATTAGCGACGAAGCGTATATTAAAGTGGGAAGATTTAAAAAACTATCAATTTGTTACTTACAATGAAAAAGATAAAGTTTATCATTTATTAGAAGAGAAATTAGAAGAGCATGGAGGTATGTCGAACTTATTATTCACCTCAGAATCATGGGATTATATGATTGAATCTGTTCTGGAGAATAATCACATTGCCATTTTACCAACCATCTATTTCACGCGATTTATGAAACGAGTGGACTATATCGGTGTCGTTGAGAAACGATTCGAAGATCCGATTTCATACATCCCAGTTTTAGCGAGACCCGTCAAAAAAGTCTATGGAACGGTTGAGTCCTTCGTATTTAATTCTATCTTGGAATACTTCTATTTTGATGATGAAACACTAAAATACGATTATTAAAAAACGAAAATTTTAAATTAGTCTCTATTTTAGATTGGTTCTACTTTATTTCTTTCACTGTAATGAAATGAATCAGAAAATAAGGAGCAATCGAACATGATAAAAACACGAGTAACTGAAATATTAGGTATTGAATATCCGATTATTCAAGGATCTATGCAATATATGTCTTTAGGTGAATTAGCTGCAGAAGTATCAAACGCTGGAGGATTAGGGTTAGTTCCGTCTATGGCATTTCCAGACACAGAATCTTTACGAAAAGAAATTAGAAAAGTTAAAAGTTTAACGGATAAACCTTTTGGATTTAACATTTCACTTGTACCAGAAGTGATTGTGCCTGAGCTTATTTTTGACTATATTAATGTCTTAATTGAAGAAGGTGTACCAGTTGTTGAAACATCTGGTCAACGGCCAAGTCATTTCATTAAGCCGTTTAAAGAAGCAGGCATTCCGGTTATCCATAAAGTGACGTCTGTTCGTCATGCGTTATCGGCTCAGGAAGATGGAGCAGATATGATTGTCTTAGTTGGACAAGAAGGTGGCGGGCATCCAGGAATGGACGAAGTTTCTGGCCACATTTTATGGGCGAAAGCTGCAGAAGAATTAACTGTACCGGTTATTGCCGCTGGAGGAATCGTTGACGGAAAAAGTATGTACTCTGCCATGTCACTCGGTGTAGATGGTGTTCTAATGGGAACTAGATTCTTAGCAACGGATGAAATTAACGCACCGCAAAGCTATAAAGAAGCGTTAATGCACTTACCGGAGAACGGAACTGTGTTAACGATGCGTTCAATTCGAAATGCAATGCGTGTTGCAAATAACCCATTTGCACAAAAAATTCTTGAAAAAGAAAGAGAAGGCGCGACACTTGAAGAATTAATGCCACTTATTTCAGGAAAACGTTCATATGATGCCATGCAAGAAGGTAAATTTGACCAAGCACAATTGAGCGTGGGTCAAGGTGTTGGTCGAATGGACAAGATTCTACCTGCTCAAGAAGTTGTAAAAGAAGTCGTTGCAGACTTCTACAAAACTCACGAGAAAATGGTTGGATTAGTGAAAAACGAGAGCACTGTTCTCTAATTCGAAAGGGTAGGTAAAATCATGAATAGAACTGAAAAATTAGCAAAATTATATCCAGAAGATATTTTAAGGTACAGTGATCAGCTGACAGATAAAGAAGTCGATCTTTTAGTGGAGTTAAGAAAAGTACTCGAAGAAAAAATCGAACCTGTATTAGAAGAACACTGGAAAAACGAAACTTTTCCGTTTGATGAATTTAAATCAATTGTCGATTTAGGATTAATGGACAACCCTGATTTATTTATTAACCGCGAAGGGGAGCACAAAGTTAGCGAGTATTTTAATATGTACCGCTTGTATGAGCTTGCGCGAACAGACCCGTCAATCGCGACATTCTTTGCGGTGCACGCTGGTTTAGGTTATACAACCTTACTATTAGGTGGATCGGAAGAACAGATTGCGCATTACGGTCCAAAGTTAGCTTCTTTTGAAATGCAAACCTGTTTTGCTTTAACGGAACCAGAGCATGGTTCGGATATTGCAGGAGGTATTTCAACAACAGCTATACGCGATGGTGATTCGTGGGTTATCAATGGTGAGAAACGTTGGATTGGTGGAGCTGGAACAGCGGATGTTATTCCTGTTTTTGCGAAAAATCCAGAAACCAAAGAAATCCTATGTTTCATGGTTCCGGGAGATGCAGAAGGTTTAGGTGTTGAGAAAATTGACGGTAAAATTGCTTTACGTCTAGTTCAAAATGGCCACATCACATTAGATAACGTAACGGTAAAGGACGATACTCGTCTACCAAACATTACGTCATTCAAAGATGTTTCAAAAATTCTATACACCACTCGTGGTGATGTGACGCATATTGCGTCAGGAACACACGCAGGAGCACTGAAATCAGCATTAGAATATGGAGCTGCCCGTGATCAATTCGGACGATCAATTACTCAATTCCAACTGATTCAAGAAAAATTAGCCCGTATGGAAGGAAACGTAGTGACGGCTTTAGGGTTATCACACCGTTTGGCTACATTACAAGCTGCAGGCGAATTTGCAGAAGTACCCGCTTCAATTGCCAAGATGCAAACAGCACGCCTATTACGTGAAACAGCAGCATTAGCCCGTGAAATTGGTGGCGGAAATGGGATTACGGTTGAACATAAAGTCGCTCGATTCTTTGGTGATGCAGAAGCAATTTATTCATATGAAGGAACACATGAAATAAACAGTTTAATTATTGGACGTTATTTAACTGGAAAAAGTGCGTTTGTTTAAAGTTAAGCAAGAAATTAAAGAGGTGCAGTATGGAAACTAAGAGACGATCGTACATGGAAGCTGTCAGACATATTCCGGATAATGCCGTTATTGGAACATCATCGTTTGGAATAGGTGGCTTACCTGAACAATTAATTGCTGGGGTTGGTGAGTATTATGAAGAAAATCAACACCCTAAAAACATTACATTAGCAACGACCGCAGGAATTGGCGTTGGAAAAGGTAGAGGGCTTGACCATCTAATCAAGCCAGGTTTATTGAAGCGAGCAGTCGTCTCTCATATTGCAACTTCTCCAATCGCAAACCAAGCGGCTCATCAGAATGACTATGAGTTGTTTATGATACCCCAAGGGATGATTGGCAAGCTGTACCAAAATGCGGCTTCTCGAGGTCCCGGGGTGTTTAGTAAAGTTGGCATTGATACCTTTGTTGATCCAAACAATGAAGGTGGCAAGATGAACGATATGGCAAAAGACAATGAAGATATCGTTGAGAGTATCGAGTTGAATGGTGAGCGTTGGTTGCACTATAAACCGCTACCGATTAACGTTGCTTTCATCAAAGCTTCTTATGCTGATCAAAACGGGAACCTTTCGATGAAACGAGAGTCCGCATTTTTAGAATCTGTATCTCTAGCGACAGCCGCACATAATGCAGGTGGAGTCGTTATCGCTCAAGTTGAGGAAATGGTCGAAAATCACAGTATTCCAGCACAAGAAGTTGCGGTCCCTGGAATGTTAGTCGACTATGTCGTTGTGAACGAAAAACCCGAATACCACATGCAAACGGCTGGAACGGTATATAGCCCGATTTTATCGAATGAGATTCGAATTGCTCGCGATGCAAAATACTATAAGAAACCACTTGATCCAAAGAGAGTCATGGTTAGAAGAGCTAGCCAAGAAATTCCAAAAGATTCAATCGTGAATTTAGGAAATGGCATCGCAGCTTCAGTAGGGGAAGTCATTGCAGAAGCGGATGCCCTTAAAGATTATCACTTGACCACAGATTTAGGTGCAGTTGGCGGCTTACCAGCTACCGGATATAATTATGCACCAAATATTAATGCTGATGCAGTCATTAATACGGAAGATATGTTTAATTTATACCACGGTAAAGGACTAGATGTCGCTGTCCTGGGCTTTGGTCAAATGAATGCTTTAGGAAATATGAACACGACGAAAATTGGCGACTATTTCATTGGACCGGGTGGTATGATTGATATTTCAAATGGTGCGGATAAGATTGTGTTTGTCGGAACCCATGTCGTAAAGGGCAAAACAGAAGTAGTCGACGGAAAAATTGTTGTTACAGAAGAAGGTATTGGCCCGAAATTTGTTTCAGACCTACAATACGTCACGTTTTCAGCTGAATATGCACATAAAATGGGGAAAGAGATTCTTGTGATTACGGACAGAGCCGTATTTGATTTCACTGAAGAAGGTAAAATGCGCCTGATCGAGATTGCGCCTGGATTAAACTTAGAAAAAGATGTGTTAGATTGGATGGCGTTCAAACCGGTTATCTCAGACCAATTGCGTGAAATGGACGCCGCATTATTTAACGAGGATTGGACGAAAACAAATCTACAAATTAACCATTAAATCCTATAATTGATCTTTACGTAGTGATGGTTGAAATTTGGCCATTGTTTTCAAATATATTTCTAATAGAATAGATATGAGCCAAGTGAATTTTCCTTTTTAGTTGTGGTGACTTAATTATAGGGATTCACTGGCTTTTTTTGCATTCAAAACGAAAAAAGGTGTTAATGACTCATGTGAGATCAGCAGACTTTCTTTCTTCTTTGTTAAAAAGTAGATAGTTATGTAAGCGTTATTTTTGAGAAGCGGTAGAAGAAGGAGGATCCTATATGAACATCCTTCGTTATATTTTTATACATAAATGTGTTTGGTCTTATTCAATTATAGTATTCCAAAAGTAGCATTAAAATTAAAAAAAAGAAGGTGTTTAAAATGGAAAGAAGTAAATGGAGATCATTGGTCTTGTCGACAATGATGATTCCAAGTTTTGTAACCATGATTCCTCAATACATTTTATTTAGTAAAATCGGGTGGGTTGGAACGTATTTACCATTAACGGTTCCTGCCTTTTTCGGAAGTGGGTTCAATATCTTCTTAATGCGACAATTCTACTTATCTATTGATGACTAATTAATTGAAGCGGCACAAATAGATGGGGCAAATCACTTGTACATTTGGAGTCGCTTAATGATGCCGTTAACAAAACCGGCTTTAATTACCGTTGGAATTCATGCCTTTAATGGGACATGGAACGATTTTCTTGGTCCATTGCTCTATATTCAAAGAGAAGAGAAATACACGTTACAAATAGGTTTACAAGTATTCCAAAACCAGTCAACGACACAATGGAACTATTTAATGGCTGGTGCTACGCTAGTTCTTTTACCAACAATTTTACTCTTTTTCTTCGCACAACGTTACTTTATGGAAGGAATGGATTTATCGGGTGGAACAAAAGGGTAGTGAATGATTTGAATGCAAAGGAGAGCTATAGTTGAAGAAGAATGATTTAACGTCACTTGTTGTCCATTTTACCGAATGGTTTTCAGGTATGGCGATCCTAAATGTTTGTTGGCTACTCTTTTCCTTACCAATTGTTACGATTATACCGGCAACAAATGCGGTGTTTGAAGTCGTTTATGAATGGAAACAGAAAGGGAAACCTAAGCATCTTTATACACAATTTAAAAAGTATTTCTTCAAACAAATTAAACGGAGTTTTAAGTTAGGCTTGCCAATTTTTGTGGCACTTTTAGTCAGTGCGATAGATATCTATTTCCTGAGTACACTTACGATCGAAGCCACTTGGTTTCCCATCTTAAAATACGCGTTTTATACGGTAACCGTTGTTATCATACTTACCATTCTATTTGCGATGCCGTTGTCGAAAATTTATCGAAACGATTCACTGCAGATTTTGGTTATAGGCTTTCTGACAGCTGCAGGAAAACCACTGATTACGCTAGCGGTACTTGCTAGTTTAGTATGTATGGCTTTAGTAATTGCATTCTTCCCAGCGATGTTTTTCTTCCTCTCAATGAGTGGTATCGCCTGGGTTGGAACGACCGCAGCCCTTTATAGCCTTGAAAAAGAAATAGAAGACTAAATGAAAGAACTCCTGTTGCTACTCGGATTAGAGTAAGTACAGGAGTTCTTTAAATATACATCAACATTATTTATTATAGAACCGGCCTATACACTACTACTTTTTTGGCTTGTTTTAAAAAGACTAAAAGTATCATACAATTTTGTTTTGATTTACGGTATCATAGAAGTAGGTACATTGTATCACGATATTTAAACATGAGGTGAAGTTGTGAAAGGCAAAAGTTATTACGGATTATTAATTACCATAATTATAATTGGTATTTCGAGTTTTAATTTCTACCAACATAAACAGGAAGAAAGACTACTCGAATTTGAAGGTTATGAAATTTCAGCCATCGAAGAACGTGTTGATGCACTTTATAACGAGGAAAAGACAGATATTGTAGAAGGTATTGCAGAAGATGAACTAGAAGAATTAGAGCAACTTTTTTTAGACTTAGATGAGAAAGATTTACATAAAGAAAACAAACGTCGTATTCGAGATATGGAAGTCGATTTTTTACTAGCGCGTGAAATGAACACCATTCAAGAAGACATTCGAGCATTATTTGATAAAAAGATTGTTGTTTCATCCGCAGAATTAAAAGATTTCAATCGTTTAGAACGTGAAATTGAACCTTACAGTATTCGTTCAGATTACTATGAACGTAATATGGAGCTGCTTACTGATGGAAAGCAACAATTGACGAATATCAGAGAAGCAGAAGAACTGGTAGAAAGCTTATTAGACGAAGAAGGCAACTTAAAAGAAGGTGTCACACAAGATGACATCGATGAAGCACTAAAAATCATTGAGAAAATAAAAAATGAAGAAATCCGAGACGCCTTAACAGCCTCACTCGACGGTGAAATCATCCCAGTCGAAGAAGAAGAGGACGAGGAAGAAGTGGAAGAAATCGAAGAGGTTGAGGAAACTCCAGAAGTAGAAGAACCGGAGAGTACACCAACCAGACCGTCTCGTCCAACACAACCGACTAATCCAATTCCAGGTAACAATAATAACCCTGGATCTAGCAATGGAAACACAGGCGGTGGGTCAGGAAGTGGAACTGGCGGAGGAAATACAGGCAGTGGGTCAGAAAGTGGATCTGGCGGAGGAAATACAGACGGTGCGTCTGGAAATGGATCTGGCGGAGGAAACTCAGGCGGTGGGTCAGAAAGTGGATCTGGCGAAGGAAATACAGACGGTGGGTCTGGAAATGGATCTAGCGGAGGAAATCCAGACGGCACAGGGAGTGGTTCCGACAGTGAAACAGGTAGCGGAAATAACAGTAATGATGGTGAAGATGAACCAGATATTCCAGTAACACCAACCCCAAAACCTGAACCGGAACAACCAGCAGAACCAGAACCAGAGAATCTAGACAATTAAATATTATAAAACCAATAACCTTGAGATTTAGTTTGATACTAAGTCTTAGGGTTATTTTTGACGTTAATTCCCAATCTTGCACGCTTGTAATTATTTTATGGACGCGCAAGAATTTCTTACACGCTTGTAATTATTTTATAGACGTGCAAGAACTTCTTGCACGCTTATAATTATTTTATAGACGCGCAAGAATCATAAAACAGCTGGATAAACTAAAAAACCTCGGTCAATTCACCGAGGTTTTGCTTTGTCTAGGGCACATTCAGCCTGGAGAAATAGATTTCGTCTATTTCAGCTCTTATTTTAGTAAGGTCTTGGAATGAAGGTATATTTTCAATACAGATAGAGTTTTTTGATTTTAACGGTGGAAGTGGGAAATTCGCAACGATAAAATGATAGTCCAACTCTTCCAGAATAGTTGGAGATAGGTATAGATCGTCAAATATATCAATTGTTAAGTGGTCACCGAGCTCATAATCGATAAATTCTTTTATCATCTTCGAGTGTGAAGGGTGACGGTTACTAATAATTAACACCTTAATTTTTTCGAGTCTCTTGCGTAGATTTAAGGTTAATCCTTTCCAAACGGAATAGACAATATACATCAAGTAATTATCGAGGTCCTCTGAGTGTTCCGAATGACCCTTATAACCTGTACACCATATATGATTAACTCCCATCGTTTGTTGGTCCGAGGGCATCGCATTCCGTATCTGCCTACAACGGCTGGACCACTTGAGAAGGTTGCTGAAACACAGACTCAAAATATGTTTTTACTTGGCAGTTTAGTTGTTGGCATTACCTTATTGGTCCTTTTCGTACTCACGCGTCTAGTTCTAGACCATCTCATTTCACGCCGGAACTATGAAGTGGCGCTAACGATTCAAAACGATAAAGGTCTTTCTATCCCGAATGTTCCATTTGAATTGTTAAATGCCAGAGGAAACAAAAGTATTTTAGACGAGGAAGGGAAGCCTATAACACTTACTTCGAACAATCATGGTGAAATGAAAGCAACAAACCTAAATGGTGGCCAATATACGCTGCGAAATAAAGCAGAAGACTTAAACTTACAACTAAAAGTAAAGCGGATGAAACAATCGACTTTTAAAACAACTTTTAAAAAGAAGCATCCTCGATGGCAAATGATAAAAGCGGATGAGGGGGGGATTATTGCTCGTAAAAGGATCATTATAGGAACAAAAAGTCCTAAACCATAAGGAGAGTAGCCTTTGGTTTAGGGCTTTTAAAGTTATATGGGGAAATCTGAAAACGAAAAACTATGAGTAATCCATTCGACTTGCAAGAATCGAATCAATCTGTTTTTGAATCTGATGTAAATTCTCTGGCAGAGGAATATCGCTTATGTAGATACTTCTGTAATCCAGTAATTTTTTATCCATATAGGAACTGATAATTAAATCGTAATTGGATAAATTAACGATATCAGAATCAAGATAGATAGAATTAGCCGTCTCTATTTCAAGCTGTTCACCAAATTTAAAGTTAATAAACTCTTTCATCATCTGAGCATGTTTTTGGTGTCGGTCACTTATCAACAAGACATTGATTTTGTAGATGTTCTGATGTAATTCAGAAATCAAATTTTCCCACCAGCTAATGACCGTAAAAATATAGAAATTAATACCGGACTCAGTAAGAGGCTTATTCATAATCATTCGAAACTCTTTCATTCCGTCATAAAGGCTCTCGTAAAATACAGGAAATTGTTTTTCAATCTGGTGTGCAAAAAAACCATTTTGATTATATAAGATATGTCTTGATTGTGGTTGACTGTACTCTAAAGAAGCTGCATTGTAGACAACATATAAGAGCATTTCCAAGTTTGGAATAGTTAAGTTATGTTTATCGGCAATCTTAGTTAAAATGTCTTTCAATGCTTTTGTTTTTTTATTTAATTCTTTATCTTCTGGTATAGCATTTTCAAACTCTAAATGTGTTTGATAAATACCTGGATGAATCAGTGGATTAAATATTTGATAAATAAAATCATGATCAAAATTGATGTCAAGAGTCGTCTCAATCTTATCGCGTAATCCATTATCTTCAATCGTATTCAGCAATAAGGTGATGAGTTCGTTATCATGATTATCTAACGCAATAACGTGGTCATCTTTAAAGCGAGTGTAATTAACGAGTGTGATAATTTTTACAATATTAAAGTAAACAAAATCATAGGGTAATTTTTTGACTTGAATAATCTCTTGAATCAGCGCATGAATTATTTTCATTTCATCCTCATCAAATGGCCAGTCATCATGCTGATATTTTTCAAAAAAGTATGTATAAAAGAAGAGTCGAATACGTTCCTCGTCACCGGCAATACGACAAGGGCCAGTTTCGATAACGAAACCATATTCTTCTTTCGTACGTGTATTTAGTTGATCAATCATTCGATATAACGTCGAAAGACTAATATCTAATCGCTTTGAAATATCTTTAACTTTTATATGCTCGTTTAAAAAGACGATTTCAAGCAGACGATAAGTGTCTGACATAATCAATAATTTCTGACAGAATGTTTTAAAACTTCTGTTTGGATTGTACTCAATTTTAGTCCCCTTATTAGACGTATGTATGATGAAATCATCAAATGTTTCATTTAAGTAACGGATGTCCATCTTTAAAATCCGTTCTGAACAATTTAATAGTTCTGACATGTCAGCGAGAATCATCCAATCCTTATTATTCGTTAATTTTTCAATAAAATAGAACCAGCGATGTTCTTGCTTTGTAAGTAAGTTGCTCATAGGATATTCCCTCCACTCTATAGTCTAATCGACATAGCTATAGATGTATTAATAGTATTGGGCGAAGAATTAGTTAGTTTATTGACTACTCACTAACCACAAGTTCATTATATCATATTAAAAACAATATTGGTCACAAAAATTTAGAGCTTCTAAAACAAGTTATATTAGCATTTTAAGAATGCAGGACGCAGAGGAATAACGTGCCTCATCCAAGCACTGTCTCTATGCGTTGTGAGTAAGTTTCATCATATTATTGTATTGTAATTTTAAGACTGTTCTGGTTGAATATTCACCTATACATATAAATAGCAAAAAACGGTATCCCCTAAAAAACATTACTGTTTTTTAGGGGCTCTTTAAATAAGCGAATATAAAAAAAGAAATCATAGGAGAGAGTTTTTCAGTAAACTCTCTTCTATGATTTTTTGTTTGTTCGTTCTGCAATAATTTCATCGATATGGTGTTGAATATTTTGATAATCGGTATATTTGGGAACGTTCGGGATATAAACGTTTCGTCTATTTTTTAAGTCATCAATCGTAAAAGTCGTTACAATTAAATCATAATCCAATCTCTCTAAAACCTCAGGATTCAATTCAAGGTTGATAAAGAAATCAACCGTCACTTGCTCACTAAATTCATACTGAATGAAGTCTTTGATCATTTCAGCATGGGCTCGGTGTCGATCGCTGATAACGATGCTTCGAATCTTTTCAATCTTCTGACGTAATTGTGGCACAAGATTTTTCCAAGTTGCGAATACGTTATAGATAAAAAATGCAATCCCTTCTTCAGATGTATCTTTCCCTAGAACTTTTCTAAACTCTTTCATTCCTTCGTATAAATCGATATACAACTGTGGGAATTCCCGTGAAATATCCTCTGCAAAGAGTTGATTTCGATTATATAAAATATAGTTGGACTGTGGGTCCTGATACTCAAGGTGACTTGTATTAAACAATCCAACCATTAAGGCTTCTCTGTTTTCCAACTTAATATAATATTTAGTTGGTACATTAAAGTCAATAATCATAAGTTCCCCCCAATCTATGATTATCTTACCGAAGGTAAGTAATGAATCATAGATACTTTGCTATTGGGCGCTTACGTAGTAACTGATAATGGTGAAGGAGAACTAGAAGCGACTGTGAATTTAATAGGCGGGCCAGTCTCATTTACAAACACGTATGAAGCTGCTCCAGATAGTGTCGTTTTTAAAGCAGAAAAGATTCTCGAAGGACAAGTGTTAGGAAACAGAGAATTCTCATTTGAACTTGTTGACGATAGCGGAACTGTTATTCAAACAGCTAAGAATAACAATAAGGGACAAATTATTTTTGAAGAGATTACCTATGAAGCAGTTGGAATTCATACGTACACAATTCGTGAAGTTGCAGGTATACAAGGTGGGATAACTTATTCTATCTCAGAATTTGAAGTGACTGTAGTAGTAACGGATGATGGTGAAGGACAGTTAACAGCGACAGAAACGTATGATAATGAAGAGCTTAAGTTTACGAATATTTATCACCCAACACCAGAAAATACTGCAATCGAAGCAAATAAGGTACTTGGAGGACTAGAGTTACAAGATGAACAATTTACCTTTGAATTGGTTGATAATAATGGAGTAGTTCTTCAAACAAAAGAAAATAATGCGGATGGACAAATCATTTTTGATGAAATGACATTCGAATCAGCTGGAGAATATCACTACACAATCCGTGAAGTAGAAGGAACACAAGGTGGAATCACTTATGATGAAACTGAATTTAATGTTGTTGTATCTGTTATGGATGATAGAGAGGGTACGTTGACAGTTAAAGTTGATTACGTTGATGGGCCTGTAGAATTTAATAACGTGTACGTTCCAGCACCGGATAGCGTAGTATTTGAAGCAAGCAAATTATTAGAAGGACAGGAACTACGTGCAGGCCAGTTTGAGTTTGAATTAGTTGATGCTGATGGCACGGTTCTTCAAACAAAAGAAAATAATGCAAATGGACAAGTGATCTTTGATGAAATGACGTACGATGTAGTCGGCGAACACACATATACAGTACGAGAAGTAGAAGGAACGCAAGGCGGCATCACATATGATTCAAATGTATTTGAGATTAAAGTATCAGTAGAAGATAATTTAGAAGGTAACTTAGTTGCTGAAACAGTTTATGTGACTAATGAGCCTATATTTACAAATATCTATGAAACAGCACCGGATAGTGTTGTTTTCGAGGCTGAAAAAATACTGAATGGCCGAGATCTCGAAAATAATGAGTTTAAATTTGAACTTGCAGATAGTGACGGCAATGTTATTCAGACAGTTACGAATAATGCAAATGGACAAATATACTTTAATGAAATTCAATATGAAGAAGCTGGAGAGTATGTCTACAGCATTCGTGAGGTTACAGGAACAGAAGAAACAATCACTTACGATGAATCTGAATTTAGTGTGGTAGTTACTGTAACAGATGATGGAGAAGGTCAACTTACTGCAATGGCTCAATATGTAGATGGCACAGCAGTATTTGAAAATACGTATACTGAACCAGTCGTTCCAATAATACCTAGAGGACCAGTAGATCCAGAAACTCCAGCAGAAGATAAATCAGGTGATTTACCTGCAGCTGGTGAATCAGTGACAAATATCCTATTAGGATTTGCGTTACTTGTTTTAGGTGGACTATTAGTACTATATGATAGACGCAAGACAAGAAACTAAGTTAGAATATTTAAAGACACCCAATCTCGCCTTTTGAGAGAGGGTGTCTTTTTATCTAGTAATGTTCGGAATAAGCGAACAATAATCGCCGAAACGATACACAAATAAAAATATTTGTTAAGTTGCCGTATAATAATTGCGTTTTGTCCAATCTATATCTATAATAGCAAGAATACTTTAAGGAGGTATTTATTTCATGAGTTATTTGAAACAAAAAATGTTAACAGATAGTGTAGTCGTCAACGAAAATGTGGTTAAGGTGGATTCGTTTTTAAACCATCAATTAGACCCCGTCGTTTTGAAGGAAATTAGCAAAGAGTTTGTCGAGTATTTCAAAGAAAAAGAGATCACAAAAATTATGACAATCGAAGCATCAGGGATCGCGCCAGCTATATTAGTGGCTTCTGAGTTTGATGTACCGATGTTGTTTGCTAAAAAAGCAGAGCCTTCAACGATGAAAAATGATGACCAATACTCAACTGATGTACACAGTTTTACGAAGAATACAACAAGTCGCGTACTCGTATCGACTAAATATCTGTCTCCCGATGATAAAGTATTAATCATAGATGACTTCTTAGCAAATGGTGAGGCTGCACTAGGCTTAATGGATTTAGTTGAGCAAGCCGGTGGAGAAACAGTAGGAATTGGGATTTGTGTTGAAAAATCATTTCAACCAGGTCGTCAAAAATTAGAAGATAAAGGTGTCGATGTCTTTTCGATTGCTCGTATTGCTTCTTTAGCAAATAACGAGATTTCGTTTGTTGAGGAGGAATAATACGTGAAAGATATTAGCCTGAAAGAAATGCGTAAAGGTCAAAATATAGCTTTGAGTTTTCAGCATTTACTAGCAATGTATGCAGGAGCTGTAGTGGTGCCGATTATTATTGCTGGTGCTTTAGGCTATACTGCAGAACAAACGGCTTATATTGTAGCGGCTGATATCGCCATTTGTGCGGTTGCAACGCTTTTACAGGTCTACAAAGGAAAGTATATTGGAATTGGTTTGCCGGTCGTTATGGCGAGTTCTTTTACGGCGGTGGGGCCTATCATTAAAGCAGGTACGGATCATAGTCCGGCTGTTGCTTATGGATCAGTATTTGCGGCAGGAGTTGTGCTGTTATTATTGGCGCCCATCTTTGCTAAGTTGAATCGTTTATTCCCATCGTTAGTTACGGGGACAGTTGTGACGCTAATTGGATTAACCTTAATCCCAGTTGCGATTAACTATATTGCTGGTGGCCAAGGTAGCTCTGATTATGGGGACTTAAATAATTTAATTATCGGTGTAGTAACATTTGGAATTATTCTATTATTATATCGCTATACTCAAGGTTTCATTCAGTCAATATCCATATTAATTGGTATGCTAGGTGGCTTAGTTGTAGCTGGTCTATTTGGAATGCTAGATTTCACCTCTGTGACCGGTGCATCGTGGGCACAATTACCTGTACCATTTGCGATCACGGGCTTAGAGTTTGAAATGGGAAGCATCATCAGTTTAGTCATTGTTGGAATAGTGACAATTATAGAAGCGACAGGAAATTACTTAGCTTTAGGTAGTATGATGGATATTAAACTGGATGAATCGGATTTACGTCGAGGCTATTTTGGAGCAGCCATTGCTTATATGCTGAGTGGTATTTTTAATACAAACCCACAAACGGCATTCTCACAAAACTTAGGCTTGATTGCTATTTCAGGAGTAAAAAAACGAGAAGTAATTTTAAACCTGATTGTATTAATGGCTATCGCTGGTTTTATTCCTAAAATTGGAGCCTTAGCTACTGCGGTACCGGGACCAGTATTAGGTGGAGCAATGATTTTCCTATTTGGTAACGTCTTGGCTTATGGAATTAGCGTTCTTGGTAAACTGGATTTAACAGGTAATAACCAATTGATTATTGGGGCAGCAGTCGTAATCGGTGTTGGTGTTACAGTCGTACCGGAAGCTTTTGCGGGTTTACCAACTTGGTTATCTTGGATTGTAAGTAGTGGTATTGTTGCTGGAACAATCGTTGTTGTTTTACTCAACTTATTCTTTAACGGCTTAGAAAAAGAAGCCTAAATAAGGTTAGCTAAACCAGCGACTTCGAAACTGGAAGACGAAGTCAGTGGTAATATTTCAGTCCATTTTTTATGAATTCGTGGACTCAATACACATTTCAGTCCACCTTTTCTATATTCGTGGACTCAATACACAATTTCGACACGGATCTCATTCCAGAGGTTCGTGTTTTTTGTTGTAATAGGGTAACACTTTTTGAAGTTGATTCGTTATTGTTTGTGTAAGCGGTCATGACACTTGCAAAAAAGAATCAAGGGGGAAAACAAATGTTAAAGTTATGGGAAAAGAGTAAAGTAGACGTGTTTTTTGAAGATGAGGCGAATGAAAAGTTAGTTCGCCAAGGTTTCAACAACCTAATCGGAGATGTATCAGATGAAGAGTTAGGCGCATTTATCAACTCAATCAATTCACTACACGAATTACCAGCGGCACATGCGATTGTCAGTGAATCATATCGTTACACAATTTAACATCAATAAATAAAATAACATCACCCACAACCAATAAAATAAAGGAGTGAAGGAATTATGGATACAACAATTAAACTAGAATTACAATTTGCGACAGAAGAGGGCAAGTCGCGTACGTTAAGTGTGAATCAACCAGCAATGGATTTAGATCAAGCAACAGTAGAGGCGGCGATGGAAGCTATCGCAGCACAGGGTATTTTTGAACATGAGGGTGTTCAATTATACAACCAAGTAAAAGGTGCACGCTACGTTACAAGAACAGTAGATAACGTTTTTGAAACGGAAGACGCGTAAGCTGACATGAACAGAGGAGGCGGGCCCCAAAAAGGCTCGCCTCTTTTTTTGTGGTTAAAAATAAGCTACAATGAAGGGGACTAAATACACAGTAATTGAGGCTTATGATATGAAAAAAATATTAACCGGACCCATCCGATTTTACCAAAAACATATATCACCACACACCCCACCGAGTTGTCGTTTTCATCCAACTTGTTCGACTTATGCGATACAAGCGATTGAAAAACATGGTGCGCTGAAGGGTGGCATTATGGGGACAGCACGAATTATTCGTTGCAACCCGTTTGTTGAAGGTGGTGTCGACGAAGTACCTGATCATTTTACGATTTTTAGGAATCCAGATAACATCGATGATTATCATATTCCGGAGTTTTTAATGCCGACGAATCGTGAAGCACAAGAACGAGTGAAGGAATTACTTAGCCAGTATGAAGAGGACTTAATTGTGGCTGAAAAGCTACCTGCTTCAATCGATAGTTTAAATCAAGTAGCGGATGTGACAGAACTAAGTGTCGCAGATATTAAAACTCGACTAACAGAAGATGAGTTATCATATTTAGAAGACATTGAAATATTTCCCGATTTAGAATCATTGGATTATCGGTACTTTACTATGGAAGCAACAGAAAAAAATAAGCGATTGTTAAAAACAGTGGAACCATTTTTTGAAGACACGGAACTGGGAACAGATTTCCCACTTATTGTGTTAGAAGAAACAGGACTTTGGTATACAAACGTTCCGACGTTAGGGCGCGAGTTTATGGTTCAACGTGGGGTCACACATCAAGACTTGAAGAACAAAAGCTACCATCTGTGGCTTGTATTAAACACAATGGATGAAATGAAAAACAACTAAAAAACACCTCATTTAGAAGGCTTGCAAACTCTTCTAAGTGAGGTGTTTTCATTTCATAAAGGTTTTATAAGACTGAATCGGCAATCGGGTGTGAATCGACCAATTCTCCGAATACAAAGTAACGGTAACCGGAGTTCACACCATTTTCATAATAACAGTTCATCAGGGAAATAATTGGTTTTCCATGCTCTTCAGCGACGTCATCTCGAATCCATTCACTTTCAGCAGGTAACACTTTACGCGTTTCATATACACGGTATTCATAAACCGTCTCGTTATCCGTTAAGTAAATTTCGTCCCCGATTTCAACAGCGGTAAGGTTCCCAAAAAGTACGTCTTTATTTCGTGAATAATGCCCCGCAATTGGAAAGTTTCCTTCACCCATCGTTAAATCTGGGCGCATCGTTCCAACTCCAGCGTGTAGAATCTGGTTGGATAAACCATTGAACACCGTCAAGTTGGTTTCAATACTTGGAATGTATAGGCGTCCGATAATTAAACTCGGATCAATAAATTCAGGGGACAGCCAAGTTCCGGTAGTCGTGATTTCCTCAATGCTATCAAAATCAAACTCCGCTTCTGTATTCATATTCTCTTTCATCACCTCTGCTGACATTTCAAGCGCAACATCATGGTTCTTCTCCGTTCGATTCCCAATATGCCACTGGTTAATTGTTGGTAAAAGAAGTAAAATAATCCCAGCGAAAATAAGGGCAAAACTTAAATAACGTAAAACTTTCTGCTTTTTCATTGTAAACCTCCAGCTTCTCTAGACTCCACTCTATTTTAAAGCAAAAGAGTGAATAATGGAAAGTAATGTTATCATCCAGCAATTTTGTCAAAACATGGTAAAATAAAACAGAGAAGTATGACAGAGAGGAAGAGCATGATGCGAATTCTAATAGCAGATGATGATCGTGAAATTTGTGATTTGCTTGAGATTTATATTAATAATGAAGGCTTTCAAGTAATAAAAGCTTATGACGGCCGAGAAGCCTATGAGAAATTTAAGGAAACCGATCCGGACTGTGTCATCTTAGATGTGATGATGCCTAAAATGGATGGACTGGAAGTTGTAAATAAGATTCGAGAAGACTCTCAGGTCCCGATTTTAATGTTGAGTGCGAAGACGTCGGATATCGACAAGATTCGTGGGTTAGCCAAGGGAGCGGATGATTACGTTGTGAAGCCATTTAATCCATTGGAAGTCGTAGCACGGGTGAAATCTTTACTGCGCAGAAGTTCGTATCACCAGCCCAATACCGACGAAAATGAAATTGAAATCGGGCCACTGATGATTCGTCGAGATGAGCACGAAGTGGAGACAGTTGATGGCGAATCGATTCGATTAACCGTGCTTGAGTTTGGGATTTTATATTTACTCGCAAGCAACCCAAACCGCGTATTCAGCGCCGATGAAATTTTTGAACGCGTTTGGAAACAAGAGACGGATATTCCATCGAAAACCGTTATGGTACATGTGAGCCACTTAAGAGATAAGATTGAAAAAGCAACGGGTGGCGAAAAAGTCATCCAGACGGTATGGGGAGTAGGGTACAAAATTGAAGGAAACTAGAAAACAAACAAAACCTGGCCTGAACTTCAGTCTCTCACGTTCTGAGAAGTGGATTTTAGTTGGAGAAGGCTTTATAACAGCGGGTATTATCGTATTAATGTATTATTCGGCCTATCAGATTTTCCAAATAATGGTTAAGGCATTTCCAAGATTTTTCCAAGACTTTTGGGTCTTTGGTGATCTCTTTATTGAAATGAAAGACCAATCTCTTTTAGAGGTTAACCCATTTGTTTATATATTCTTGATTATTTCAGCAGTGGTTGCGATTATCTGGCGCTTGAGACGTCGTTACCGTAACTATGAATTACGTCATATTATTGATGAGTTGCATTATATTGCGCAAGGGCACTTTGAACATCGAATCCCACCGAGTTCAGATAGCAACTTACAAGATTTTGTGGATAGTATCCATGTGTTGGTGGACTCAACGGTGGCAGCGATGGAAGAAGAACGACGTATCGAACAAACAAAGGATGAGTTGATCACCAATGTGAGTCACGATATTCGAACGCCGTTAACCTCGATTATCGGTTACTTAGGCTTAGTAGAAGAAGGTCGATATGATTCGATTGAACAAGCTCGTGGCTATATTCATACAGCTTATAAAAAATCGCGTCAGATGAAGTGGTTAGTAGATGACCTATTTGAGTACACGACTGTTCGACAAACCAATACACCGTTAAATCACATTCGATTTGATATGGTACAGTTGCTTGAACAACTAGCGATTGATTTCCAGATTGATGCTGATGAAATGGATATGAAACTAGAAGTTTTGTCTTCCGTTTCAAAATACACCATGGAAGGCGATTCTGAAAAGCTCGTACGTGTGTTCAGTAATCTACTATCTAATGCCTTTAAGTATGGTAAAGATGGTGACATTATCGCGATGGAACTAACGCCGGTTGATGATGAACGCGTACGTATTACATTTAAAAATAATGGTGAACGTATTCCAGATGAGGCGTTAGAGCAATTGTTTGAACGTTTCTATCGGGCAGAAACGTCACGAACGCAGGAAACAGCAAGTACTAGCTCAATGATACCTTTCGCTATTGCTAAGCCTAGTCCGGTAC